>CALRLV020000169.1:0-6586 GCA_943368895.1 Ferrovibrio terrae | reverse complement strand
TGACCAATCGTCAGTCCCTTCATCTGCTGGCACGTCGGGCCACTGGAAAGCCTCAACCCGTTGACGGACTTGGGCGAGCTTGGATTGGGGGATGTGGATGGAGAATGGTTTCACGCTTCGATCCAATGCTAGTTCGGCCAATAAGCGATGGTGTCGTCCTTGGTCACCTTGGTGCCTAAAGCCCGATCAATAGCGATCGGACCTTCCAATATAGCGGGGTAGAGCGGCTTGCGGCCGCCGGCCTTATGGTCGTCCAACAGTTTGCGGAGCTTGGCCACCATCTCTGGGCGCGCGGCAGCCAAATTGGTTGTCTCCGTTGGGTCTGTCGCCAGATCGTAGAGATAAACCGCATTTGGCTTTTCAATCACTTGCAACTTCCAATCCAAGTGACGCACCACGCGATAGCCGTCACTTTGCCAGAAAATGGTTTCATGCGGGCGGGTATTGCCACCCTTGCCTTGGGCGTTTGGCAGAATATTGACGCCATCAATTGCAACACCTTTTGGCAAAGAAGCCCCCGCGGCGGCCGCTAGAGTCGGCATTAAATCAATATGGGCGACGGGTGCTTGCACTTCGCTGCCCGATGGAATTTTGCCGGGCCAAGACATGAACATCGGCACCCGAATGCCACCCTCAAACAAGGACAATTTCCAACCCCGGAACGGCTTGTTGATTTCTGGCAAGCCAATATAGCCCGGCCCGCCATTGTCGCTGGAAAACACGATCAGCGTATTGTCTGCCATGCCTTGCTCTTTCAAGGTCGCGACAATCCGACCAACGCTGCGGTCTAACGCCACGATCATCGCGGCATACACCCGCTCACGCTCGGACCCCATCGGCCCCACAGCATCATAATCGGCCTTCTTAGCTTGCAGGGGCGTGTGCACGGTCCAATGCGAGAGATTGATGAAGAAAGGACGGTTCTTATTGGCCTTAATGACTTCAATCGCCTCATCGGTCCAATAATCGGCGAGATAGCCGCGAGGCTTGAACCATTCCCCGTCATTATAGGAAGCCGCATATTCCATACGTGCCCAGAGAAATTTGTCGATCGGGTCAAAATCGAGTTTGGCATTAACAACACCTGGATCATCTTCGGGCAGATGCAGGCCACTCGCCATCAACAAGCTTTCGTCAAACCCTTGGGTATTTGCCCCGAATTCTGGGCCGAGGCCTGTGTGCCACTTGCCAATATGAACGGTGTGATAGCCGCGCGTCTTCAAAACTTCCGCAATCGTGACCTCTGAGCCAGGTAAGCCTTGTTTCTCGAACTTTGGCATCTCGGCCACGCGGTCGGCATGATAAATGGCGGGTGGCATGCCGCTTTGGCCACGCATAGAATCCGCCACCATTTTCACCACCCGGCCCATGCCATCAGGTGTCGGGGTAAACTCAAAGCCCGTGCGGGTTGGATAGCGACCGGTCATGATCATGGCGCGCGATGGCGCACAGCTTGCCGTACCTGAATAGGCCTGACGGAAAGCAACACCTGACGCCGCTAAAGCGTCAATATTTGGCGTCTTGATCTTGCCATTGCCAAGGCCACCGCCAAAGGTCGAGATGTCATTATAGCCCAGATCATCAGCCAGAATGAAAATGATATTGGGCGGGCGATCACCGGCTGTAGCTTCGGCGGTGGCTGGCCCCTTCATCCAAGCAATGGGCTTATTATCAGGAATATCCGTGCGCTTTTGGGAAGCCGCCAGTGCCAGAACAATGTCCACGCGCTTGACATAGGCTAAGGCACCCAAACCCACTAACGCGACCAAACCGCCCAATAGGATTTTCTTCAGCATGACGTCGGTCTCCCCCAAATATTGTTTTAGTTTGTATCGAACAGTGCTTCACAACCGGTCCCGGCAAGAATGGCACGGCACGCCACGTCGTCATCTGCAGACAGGGACTTTGCATGGTCTTTCAGCCAAACCAGACATTTAGCCTGATAGGCAAAAGTCGGTTGGGTCCAAACCCGCCCATCAATGACGGTCTCAAAGCTCGTTTCGCCAGCTTGGGCGGCTTGAGCATTGGCATATAAGAACGGCACATAGACGCGGCCGATCTCGGCCAGTAGCGGCGCGAGGCGCGCCTGCGCCTGATGTCGCGTCAGCCAGTCGCCATCTTGTGGATCTAGGCCAGAGAGATCTTCCATCCGGTCGATCCAAGCCCGCAGGCGCGGCGCACGTTCAGCGCATACAGCCGCGGGGGTTGGATCGACGACACCCAATTGGGTCAATTGGCCATAGAGGCCAAAGTCAGATGTGCCGGGTCTTGCCCCCATCACAAAGCCTGCAGGCTGGATCAAAGCCTCCAGCACGCCCACCAAACGTTCATAGGATTGTTCAATCGTGGTCGCTGTAACCGCATTGGAGCCCACAACATAGAGGCGATCAATCTGGCGCTTGGAGATGAAGTCCGACGCGGCCTTCGCATCGGCGTCAGAGGTGGTCGTGTCATGCCAGAAGACCAATTGCGGCCCAGCATGGGCAATATCGGCTTCTCGGGCCCAGCGATAATGGAACATCGCCTTGGTCAGCCACTCATCGGCAAAGTCTTCGATCAGATGATCGAGAAACGCCATTACTGGATCGCTCGGCACTAAGGCGCGACCCGCATATTCTCGCTCAAGACGGGCCAGAATGGGGGTGGAATCGACTTGTGCTTCATAGCCCCCATCCGCTTGTGGGAAATAAACCGTTGGCAGAAGCTTTACTTTGGCTTCGGGAAACCCCGGCATCGGGCTGCGATGACTGCCCCAGTGTAGCGCATAGGGAATGTGGCGATAGCGTAAGGCCGCGATGACTTTGCGGGTGTAGGGAGAGCCTGCAGCCCCGAGGACATGGAGACGAGACGAGGCTGGAGCATCAGACATCAGGCAGCTTTCTTTTTGCGAGAGAAGAGGGTGAGCAACCCGCGAATAAGCGCGAACAAGATGAGGCCCAGAACCAGTGCCAAGCCCGCCAAATGCCAGCCATAGAACTGAAGCTGACGCATGGTGCTGTTAAATGCGGCCTGACGCTGAACCTTATAGCCCTTGGGCAATTCAAGCACGCCATTGGCCTTAGCATAGGCTGCATAAGCGCGTTCGAGATCGGCGCGCACCTCTGGCAATTGTTGCGACAAGTCCGTCGTTTGTCCAGGGTCATTGACGACATGATAGAGCCGCCACTGATTGTCGCCATATGGCGGATTATATTTCACCAGCGTGTAATCGCCCTTTGTAATGGCAGCATTACCGGAGACTTCCACCCCAACCGCATCATTGGGCCCATAGACCGCTTGGGCTTGGCCCGACAGAACGGGGGCTAAACTGCGCCCGGAAATCGGCTTGGTATCGGGGATGGCAGGCGCACCACCCACAAGGTCGATCAAAGTGGGTGTAATGTCTTGCACAAAGGCTGCCGCATTAACGGCCTTGTCAGCAGCAATGCCGGGACCAGCCATCAGCATCGGCACATGCAGGCCACCGCTGGAGGTGTAGAATTTGAACAAATAACCTGGCGTTGCCACCGCACTCGCCCATTCGGGCCCGATCCAATTATGGCTGCCGCGTTCGCCAAGATTGGCCAAGTCGCGCGTATAGCCGTGGGTCTTCATCCAGAGATTAAAGCCGCGCTCTCCACCGGGATTACTCGGCTCTGGTCCATTGTCTGAGGTGATAACGAAGATTGTATTGTCCAACTCACCAGTCTTGTCCAAATGCGCGACAAGTCTGCCAATTTCGGCATCGGTGGCCTCGATCATGCCGGCATAGACTTCCATGGCCTTGGCCTGCATCTTCTTTTCATCCGCACTCAAACTGTCCCAAGCGCGCATACTGGCATGCATGGCAGGTGCTTTGGCGTCCTTCGACACAAGACCTAAAGCCTTCGCGCGCTCAAACCGGTCCTTGCGCAATTGGTCCCAGCCGCCATCAAAGCGACCGGCATATTTCTGGGTATATTCGCGGGGTGCTTGTACGGGGATATGGACAGCTTGCAAGGCAACATAGGCCAAGAAAGGCTTATCGTCCTTAGGCCGCGCATCGAGATAGCTCAGCATCTTATTGACGATTACGGTCGAGGAAAACTGCCCGCTGGGATAGGAAGTCGGCTTATCATCCTCAAACCACGGCGCTTCGTTGTAGAAGGGCATATAGGGCTTATCGTCCCAATTATCGGCCCCAGAGGCATCCAATGCAAAGGATCGGTCAAAGCCATGTGAACCCGGTAATTGCCCTGGCCCATCGCCCAAATGCCACTTGCCACTCATGAAGGTATGATAGCCCGCAAGGCGAAGCCGCTCTGGCAGCGTGGCGACATTGGGTTCTAAATGCAGACCGTAACCGGGCTTGCCGACATGTTCTTTCGGCAATACCTCTTTGATGGTCGCCACGCCTGCTTGATGATTGGTCAAGCCCGTCAGCAACATGGCGCGCGAGGGCGAGCATAAGGGCGAGGTCGCATAGCGGGTAAAGCGGGTGCCCCTGCGGGCGATGGCGTCAATATTTGGAGTCTTGGCCTCGCCGCCATAAATGCCAAGATCCATCAAGGCAGCATCGTCAAACAGGATGATCACAACATTGGGCTTGGCCTTCGCCGCGGCGAGTTTGGCACCGGCCTGTCCGAAGGCAGGACCTGCACCAGCTAATAGCGCCAAGCCACCCATTGCAAGGCCTGCGGCCCGCGCCCATCCAAATAGATGTTTGCTCGATTTACCCACGCGCGCCCCCAAACCATTTCATTGTTTTGACACGATGATTGTCATTGGACGCGTAAGGGGTCAAGCGAATTCCAGTCACGATCACGGCCCAATTATTCCCTCAAGACATGGCGCTTGGACAGCTTGCCTTGGCTGTCCAGCGAGACCAAATCGCCGTCCTGCATGATCCAGAACGGCCCTTTAAACTTCTGCTTGGCATCGCCCAGGAATGGTCCCTCCAAACCCTTTAACGGCAAGGCGGGCACGATATGGGTCAAAGCGACACCGCCGACTTTGGCGTTATTGGCGATGTCAGCAATCTGGCTTGGCGTTGCATGATAATTTTCGATGTCGTGGAAGACTTGGCTGACACCTGCCTGCCCAGAATCCTTGGCAGCCTTGCCCATAATCTGGGTCAGATTTGGGGCGATGGCCTCATGCACCAGAAGATTGGCCCCTTGTGAGGCCTTGGTCACGCAGTCACACAATTTAGTATCGCCGCTGACGACAATCTTCTGCCCGCCATATTCAATCCGATAGCCTAAAGCGGGCTCAATGGGACGATGATCGACACCAAAAGCGACAATCTTCACCCCGTCCTGATCATAGACCACCGCTTCTGCGCCAATGGCAGGTGGGGCGAAGGCTTTGGCCTCAAAGCCAAAACCAGAAGGTGGCACAATCGCGGCCCCATGGTGGGCGACCCGATAGCCGCGATCTTGCGTATAAACTTGGGTGAGGCCTGCCGCGATCTGCTCAACCCCTGTAGGACCATAAAGCGGCAGCGGTGCCTTGGCCGAACTGGACGCCCAGCGCTGAAGACCAAGCGCACCTAGACCATCAATGTGATCCGAGTGAAAATGAGTTAGAAACACCGCTTGTACTTGGCCTGTCGGCAAGCCCATCAGATTGAGGGTTTCAGCCGAGCCTTCGCCTGCATCAAACACAAAGAGCTTGCCGCCAGCGATAATGGCCAAACATGGGCCCGCGCGATCACGGTCTGGCATTGGCGAACCCGTCCCGCAGAAGCCAGCGTGGAGCCCCGTCTTCAGCCCTTCAATCGTGGGATGAGCGAGGGCCTGATTGGCCCCTCGTTCCAGCAGGGTCAAGGCGATCTTATCGCGGTTAAGTGCCGCAACAGCCCCGACACCGACAAAGAGAGCAGCAAGGACGGCAAGAACTGGCTTGGCTTTCATAGCAACCTCTTTTGTGGCATATCGGCAGAATGCGATATTGGCACTATAGGTGCAATAATCAGTCTGTCAAACCAGTAAGTCCTTTTTTAACGGACAAACTCATCCCGCCTAGCGCGCGTCGCGAACCAAGCGGAACCCGATGTGATTGCTAGAAAAATCAACATCTTGTGGCTGCCTAGCCTGTGGTCGATAACGCCTACAGAAATTATCAGAACACAGCCACGACCCGCCCTTCACTGTACCGGAAACCCCGTCTTGAAAGGGCGTTTCGGTCCATTCCCAGACGTTGCCGATCATGTCATAGAGGCCCAGCTTGCTAGGTGGAAAACAGCCGACAGGCGCTGTGGATTGAAAGCCGTCTGCGCCTTCATCCAAAATTGGAAACAGTCCTTGCCACGTATTGGCGATGGGCTTCTTTTGCGGATCATAAGCACCAGACCGCGTATCTGCCTGATCGGCTAGGCCGGTTTGGGCGGCATATTCCCATTCCACCTCATTGGGCAAACGCCCTCCAGCCCATGCCGCATAGGCTTTCGCGTCTTGGCGAGAAACGTGTATGACAGGCTTATCCTCTTGGCCAGCGATGGAGCTGCCCGGCCCAAGCGGCGCTTTCCATGTCGCACCCGGCACCAGTTTCCATTGACCAGGCTGACCATTCTTTCCAATCTCGAACACGGCAGACCCAGCGCCACCATCTGTCCGGGTCAGCGATT
>CALRLV020000168.1:0-6606 GCA_943368895.1 Ferrovibrio terrae | reverse complement strand
CGTCATCCTTATTGATGAGCATGCCGGCCACACCGACATTGCCACCCAATTTGCGGAAATATTCCACGGCTGAGCAGACGTTATTGGCGACATAGAGCGATTGTAGATCGTTCGATCCGACCACGATCACCTTCTGACACATGTCGCGGGCAATCGGCAGGCCAAAGCCGCCGCAGACCACGTCGCCCAAGAAGTCTAGGAGGACATAGTCAAAGCCCCAATCATGGAAACCGAGCTTTTCGAGCAACTCAAATCCATGAATGATGCCGCGACCACCGCAACCACGGCCAACTTCGGGCCCGCCCAATTCCATGGCGAATACGCCATCGCGAACGAAGCAAACATCTTCGATGCGGACCTCTTCACCCGCGAGCTTCTTCTTTGCCGAGGTTTCGATGATGGTGGGGCAGGACTTGCCGCCAAACAAAAGCGAGGTGGTATCAGACTTGGGGTCGCATCCGATGAGAAGGACGCGCTTACCCTGTTGCGCCATCATGTAGCTAAGGTTCGAGAGGGCAAAGCTTTTGCCACTGCCACCTTTGCCATAGATCGCAATCACTTGGGTTTCTTTGGTTACTTCCCCGGTGTGAACGGGATCCGGCTCTTGCGAAGCCTCTTCTACCAGAGCACGTCTATCCAACAGCGTAACGGTCATGCGCAACCTCTCCAGTCCAAGATCATTTTGAGACAGGCCGCATCGGTAAATGCGGTCCTGTAGGCACCGGCGGCACCTTGGGCTTCGACTTCGTGTGTGATGAGATCGTCAAGTGAGAGACGACCATCGTCGACGAGGTCTAATGTTGCGGCCAGGTCGGCCGGGGTCCATTCAGCGGCAATGCGAATACGAGCCTCGCGCATGAAAGCAGGAGGGAAAGCGAAACTGATCGGCTGGTCATAAAAGCCCGCCAAAACAATCTCGCCACCGCGGGCCAAGCGGCCGATCCAACTATCGATCAATGTACCTGCGCCGCTGGCGTCGAGGATGACGCGATAGTCGCGACGGTCATCGTCGGACGGGTCACAGACCCCATAGCCCATGGACCCGCCGCGGCGGTCCGGATTGGTTTCCCAGACCACGGGTGCAGGATAGCCTTCGGCCACCACGATGCGAGCCAACAACCGACCCAAGACACCGTGCCCGATGATCAATTCCGGTGGGAGCGCCCCATCTGCAATCGCATGACGGGCCGTGGCGGCGAGGGCAATCAGCACGCCGCGACTGGCCAAGGATTCGTGAATAGGAATAACCCGCGCGCTGGGCGCGATCAGCCGTTGCGCTGCGCCGCCGAACAGGCCGCGCGCACCAACAAAGCCAGTTGAACCTGGAATGAAGACCGTCTCGCCGATACGGGACTTCGCGCCTTCACCCGCGTCCACCACGCGGCCAACTGATTCATAACCCGGCACGAGCGGATAACCCATGCCCGGAAAAGGCGGCATCCGCCCGCTCCACAACAGGCGTTCTGTGCCCGTACTAATGCCACTGAAATCGACATCTACAATGACGTCGTCGCGGCCAGCATCCTTGAGCTCAAGCGTTTTCAGCGAGAGTTTCTCAGGTGCCTCCAAAACAACGGCCAAAGTTTCCATGCCAACATTTCCCTCGTGAATGCAGTATCCACACCCACTCTTCCAGAGTGTCACCTTAATTGGACGATTATAGATGTCAATTGAAACTGACGCGAAATCGTTATGATCACTGAGGGAAAGTTTTTTGGCGAAAAAGCCTTGAAAACGGGGCTTTCGACCGGATTCGCCTATGGATGGGCGATTAGGACACGGACAAGCATGGGTGTTCTGGTCGGTTTGTTCACGATGCGGCTAAAGCCAGCCGCTTGTGCCATGGCGCTGATTTCGGCTGGCGTGCGGGCTCTACCACGGCCCATTGCCATCAAGTAGAAGCCAAAATAGGCCTCTGCCATTGGGTCGCGATCTGGGAATCCAGACATGGGTTCGGCAATCATCAAGACGCCATTGGCAGGCAAGGCAGCATGGGCAGCACGCAACAGCTTCATCACCGTCGCATCATCATGATCGTGCAGAATACGGACGAGCGAGATGATGTCGGCCCCTGGCGGCAAGACGCCATCGAGGAAATTTCCGCCAAGCGCTTGTGCCCTCTGCGCCAAAGGACCAGCCGCAAACGCTGCGCGGGCGCGATCAGCAACTGCCGGCAAGTCAAAGACCCGCACATTCAAGTGTGGTACATGGCTTGCCGCAGCCGAGGCAAACGCCCCCTCACCACCGCCGACATCCATTAAGACCCGATGTTGAACCAGCGAATAAGCATCGAGAATATCACTGGCAATCATTGGCTGGGTTGCGCCCATCAAGGCTGAATAGGGCGAAATGGCCTCGGCTTGGGTCTGGTCGGGCCGATCATAAGCGGCATATGGCCAGAAGGAAGCCAATTGCCCCTGACCGCCACCGTGCTTCAAGAGCGCAACCGGGTCTGCAAGATCGGCATAGAAAAGCGCATGATGGCGGATCATATCCCCCAGCCCGGCATTGCCAAGAAGGGCCGCCCCTTGCATGCCTAAAGCGTAGCGATCTACGCCCGCCAATTCTACCAGATCGAGGGATTGGGCCGCTGTCAAAAGACGCGCCGCAGATTCTGGCGGCAGATCCAAAGCTTCAGCCAATGCTTGCGTGGTTTTGGGGCCGTCTGCCAGAAGTTCCGGCAAGCGCAATTGTACGCAGGCCAATAAAACTTGAGAATAAACAAAGCCAGCCACAAGGCCGAACAAGCGGTCTGCGCTGTGATGAGCAATCGGTCGGGTTAGAAAAAAGCCGGCAGCCCAGCGCTGAAAGCTTGGATTAGAGACCAAGCGATTGCGCCATGCTGTCCAAGCATCAAGCCAGGAACGCGGTATCATGGATGTCTAGGCAGCGCTGCGGGCAAGTTGCTTTGGCACAAGGCGCGTCGCCTGAACCCGCACCGTTTCGCGCAAGGCTTTAGCCCCGGCGCAGTCTGGAATAGATTGCGCCGCGCGGTCCAAATGCGACTCCAACAGGGCAACCGCGCCTTGCACCCCGAGCGAGGTCACCGCACTTGGCCGTTGCAGCGCATGGTCGCGGCCGCTGGTCTTGCCGGATTCTTCGCAATCACCCAAAGCATCCAATAAATCGTCCGCGACTTGATAAGCCGCACCCAAACCCTCGCCCAAGGCCCGCCAAGGTGAGGGGTCAGCGCCGGCAGCCAAGGCGCCAGCAGTGGTTGCCGCGACAAACAGAGCACCTGTTTTGGCTTGATGATAGGCATCCACTGGGGCAGTTGTCTCGCACTCCCAAGCTTGACCTGCGACAATGCCATAAGGCGCGCCGACGCCGCGCGCGATGCAGGAAATCAAGCCTGGCAGCCGAGCGGGGTCTTGCGCTCCCGCGCGCGCCAAAACTTCAAAAGCCATCACGATTAACGCGTCGCCGGCCAGAAGCGCCAAGGGCACACCAAACTTTGCGTGCACCGTTGGCTTGCCGCGTCGCAAATCTGCATCGTCAAAACACGGCAAGTCATCGTGAACCAAAGAGGCGCAATGCAATAGCTCAATCGACGCAGCTGCCGCATCGGCCAATTCCGCATTGGCCCCACCGCACGCGGCGGAGACAGCTAAGCAGAGTTGCGGGCGAACCCGCGCCCCGCCCGGAAATACCGCATACCGCAGAGCAGCAGCCAATCCTGGCGCTGCATCATCGGCTTGCGCCATGGCTACAGCGGCTTCCAATGCCCGCTCAATCCGTGCTGTATGCGACATATCTCGCTCTCCAACCTCAATCTGTCATATGATTTGGACACATGTTATCGTCTAGGTCAATTGACTTTTTAACGGTTTTGCATGGAACTGACGTCTCAATGGTGCAGCTTTCTTCTGATCAGAGCCTCAAAGGCCCCAATTTCACCGCTCCCGTTGGCGGGGATGGCGGCTATATTTGGTGGTATCTGGATGCGGTAAGCGACGATGGCAAGTATGGGATAACCCTGATTGCCTTTATCGGCAGCGTGTTTTCTCCCTATTATGCTTGGTCTGGCTGGAAAAACCCCTTCGACCATTGTGCGATCAATGTAGCCCTCTACCGGTTGGACGGGGCTGGTGGACGATGGGCCATGACCGAACGGCGGGCAGATCAATTAGATCGCAGTGCGCGCCATTTTGCGGTTGGGCCGAGTTCTTTGCATGATACGGGAAACGAATTGGTGGCGGATATCTTTGAAGTCTGCGCGCCAATTCCCTCCCGTCTGAAAGGTCGCATCCGCCTGATCCCTGAGGTAGAGACGGGCGCCAGTTTTGATCTCGACTTAAACGGTCGACACAAATGGCGACCTTTAGCGCCTCGGGCACGGGTAGAAGTTTCCTTCGCTAGTCCAAATCTGTCATGGTCAGGTGACGGTTATTTCGACACCAATTCCGGGCAAGAGCCATTAGAGCGGGCCTTTCAAGATTGGCATTGGGGGCGCGCCCATCGCGGGAATGACTTGCGGCTCTTCTATGACGTAACCAATCGATCCGGGCCACGGCGCGCGACCTTTTTGAAAGTGGGCCATGACGGAAGTGTCTCTGAAACAGCGCCGACCCCGCAAAAGCGATTGGGACGCACTTTTTGGGGTATCAATCGAGAGGCTTGGTCCGATGGGCCCGAGCCTGCTCGCCTAATTAAGACGCTTGAGGATGCACCTTTTTATGCGCGCTCTGCTCTAGAGAGTGAACTTGAAGGTGAAAAGGTTTTGATGATGCATGAAACCTTGAATCTGGATCGGCTTAAAAGGCCAGTTGTGCGGGCGATGCTACCCTTCCGGATGCCCCGACGCTTTTTCTAAAGTCGCTTTTTCTAAAGCCGCTTTTTCCTGTTCGGCCTGCTTCTTCGCCTCTTCAGCCGCAATCCTTTTCGGGGAAAGCGAGATCACCTGCCATATTGCAAACACCACAAATACGCCGCTGAATAATAGAAACTCAAGAAAGAATAATAGATTGGGGCTCATCGACTCCGGCTCCCGGTCCGATCGCGTAGTTCAAGGTCAGAGAACAAATCGATGACCCAATTGAGATCGTCCTTCATGCTTTGCCCGCGTCGATTGGCCGGTCCAAAGCCCGGAGGGGATTGAACGATTGCCGCCACCAAAGGCCTGCTTACCCCGCGCGCGATCGCCAATTCGCCTTTTGGTGCTGGACGCGCAGCCCGCTGCATAGCCGCCCCAACCAGCCAAGCTTTACGGGCCGCCGTGGTGCTGGCGCGTTTTGAAATGGAATCATAACCCTGCGCCCGGACCACCTTACCGATTTCGGCATAGAGGAGGCGAGCCGCAAAAATCGCGGGCCGAACCGTTGCGGGCAAGCGCGAGATCGCTTGGTCTGCCCGTCGATAAAGCTCTTCCGCGCGGGACAAAAGGCGCTCGGTTAAGCGGGCAATCGCGGGTGAAAACTTTGGGTTGGCAAGCCAAGCTTCGGGGTCAATGCCTTCTTCGCGCATCCAAGCACGTGGGACATAAAGCCTGCCTTGACGGGCATCTTCGCCAATGTCGCGAGCAATATTGGTCAATTGCATGGCGACACCAAGATCACAGGCACGCTCCACCATTGCCGCATCGCGCACCCCCATCAAAGCTGCCATCATGGCACCGACCGAACCCGCAACCCGCTCGCCATACTCTTCCACATCGGCCAAGGTTTCATAGGTACGCGCAGCGACATCCCATTCAAAACCTTCCAACAAAGCGTCAAACACGGCGCGAGGAATACCATAGGCACGGACAACATCGGCCAAACAGCGATCCGCCGCTTCGGTCTGCGGACGTCCAGAATAGATGCCATCAAGGCGGACCCGCAGGCGCGCAATCGCATCGCCTTGGCCATTTTCGACATCGACCGCATCATCCGACAAACGACAAAAGCCATAAAGCGCATAAGCTGCTTCCCTTAAGGCCTCCGGCAGCAATAGCGACGCAGAATAGAAAGAGTGCGAGCCCGTTTTAATCAGGTCCCGACAGGCGGCGCGGTCGGATGGGGTGGCATAGGGGAGCGGACGAACCTCAGGCTCGGCCAAGTCCAAACTGTCGGCTGCGAAACTCAGCATGCCCATCCAATCTTCGGTTTAAGGTTCAAGACCTGCTCTCTGCAGCTAATCATGGACTTAAAATCTAGGCAAGCAACCATTAGAAGTCCTCCAGACGTTCGCCCTCGAACCAAGAAATGTCTTGGGTAGACACTTGGCCAAAGGTTTGTTGTTGCCGCATCGACATAGCGATGATCGAAAAGGCGGTGATCGGCATGGTGATAAAGGGCATCGGGTCGCGGGCATCCCAGGTGACGTCTTGCGCGGTCCGCAGCACTTTCAACCGGTCCCAATAATGCGGACCTTTGAACATGGCGGCCTGAACTTCGGTGAGCGTCGGGTAGAATTGCTGCATCAGCTTGGTCTGTTTGAAGCGGATCGGCTGGGCACCTGGATTTAGGATTGCAGGGGCGAGATCATCCGTCTCGATGAAATGCACGCCACTGGTGACGCGCGGATTACATTCAATCGCTGAAGCTATCCCCGCTTCATCGACAAAAAAGTCAAACGAGATGAAGCCGCTATGGTTCTCTCGCGACACAAATGCCTCGACCCATTCTT
>CALRLV020000167.1:0-6623 GCA_943368895.1 Ferrovibrio terrae | reverse complement strand
GTTGGCTTCCAGACGTGTATAGATTTGGCTGACACTCCAGCCTTCTGGCAACACAATCGCACGCCGGACCCCCTCGCCACTGGCGAGGATTTTGGCGATGCGCGCAGGCGTTGCACCCGAGGGGATTTCATACTCGGCAATTTTCAGGTCAGCCGCGGAGCCCGTGATCTTGACCGCCAAGCGGAAGCCAAGTGCGGAGCGCACCAGCCCTTCCTTTTGCAGACGGGTCCCCACCGTGCTGGCGGAATCACCTTCTTGCACGATGAAGAAGCTCGACTCCCCCTCTTTGGCTTTCGGGCCCGGTCCCAACAGGAACAGACCCGTGCCAATCACGAGGAGCGTGGCCGCGAGGGCTAAGCCGATCCAAAGGCGCTGCCACATAGCTTTCGCCTGTGCCGCCTTTTTACCACGCACTTTGGCGACGGGATCGGTCATTAGACCGCTTTCAGGACAAGTGCCGCATTGGTGCCGCCAAAGCCAAATGAATTGGACAACACAGCCTTAGCCACCACCTTCTTTGCTTCCAGCGGGACGAGATCAATCTGGGTCTCAACCGATGGATGACGCAGATTAAGCGTGGGCGGGGCAATCTGATCGCGCAAAGCCAGCAGTGAGAAAATCGCCTCAACAGAACCAGCCGCCCCTAAAAGGTGACCAATAGCTGATTTGGTCGACGACATCGTTAGACCCTTGCTATCGCCACCAAACAGACGCTCAACCGCGCGCAATTCGATCTCGTCACCCAAGGGCGTCGACGTGCCGTGCGCATTAACATAGCCAATGTCGGCCGTGGTGAGGCCAGCATCTTTCAATGCCGAGCGCATGGCACGGAAGCCGCCATTGCCGTCTTCAGAGGGGGCCGTGATGTGATAAGCGTCACCCGACATGCCATAGCCAGCCACTTCGGCGTAAATCTTCGCGCCGCGTGCCTTGGCATGCTCATATTCTTCCAACACAACAACGCCTGCACCTTCGCCCAGTACAAAGCCGTCGCGGTCCTTGTCATAGGGGCGTGAAGCCGAGGTTGGATCGTCGTTAAAGCCATTGGATAAAGCGCGCGCCGCGGCAAAGCCTGCAATGCCGATTTTACAAACAGCGGCTTCGCAACCGCCCGCAACCATCACATCTGCATCGCCATATTTGATGATACGAGCAGCATCGCCAATCGCATGGGCACCCGTTGCACAAGCGGTCACTACGGAATGGTTCGGCCCTCGAAAGCCGTGCTTGATCGACACATGACCGGACGTCAGATTGATCAAAGCAGAGGGCACGAAGAAGGGGCTTATCTTTCGATGGCCCTCTTTCTCGAGCAGCAAGGCATTGTCCGCAATGGTGGAAAGCCCGCCAATGCCAGAGCCAATCATCACGCCTGTGCGCTCTTGCTGTTCTTCGGTTTCAGCAACCCAGCCAGAATCGGCAATCGCCTCGTTGGCGGCTGCGACGCCGTATAAAATAAACTCATCGACGCGCCGACGGTCCCGCGATGACATCGCGGTTTCAGGATCAAACGATCCTGCCACATCAGCACCGCCACCGCCGCGCCCGGTCGTCCAAGGGACTTCACAGGCATAGCGGACAGGCAAGTCCGACGCATCAAACGCAGTGATGGTGCCCGCCCCGTTTGCACCGGACAACAGGCTTTTCCAAACGAAATCGGCCCCGACCCCAATTGGGGTGACGAGGCCGATTCCCGTCACGACAACGCGACGCATGTTCTGATCAGCCAGCGTTGGCCGAAATGAACTTCACCGCGTCGCCGACGGTTTGGATCTTTTCAGCAGCATCATCTGGAATCTCAACGCCAAACTCTTCTTCAAAAGCCATGACGAGTTCCACTGTGTCGAGGCTGTCTGCGCCCAGATCATCAATGAAGCTCGCATTTTCAACGACTTTTTCCGCATCAGCGTCCAAGTGCTCAATTACGATCTTTTTTACGCGGTCGAAAACGTCAGACATTGTTGGTCCTCGAATCCTGCCGAAATCCCTTCGGCGTTGTTATAGTTACCGTTTTGCCAACATAGCGCCACGGGAGTTGAACGAATTAGCACCTTTGGCTTGAGGCCGCTAGCGCCAAAACAGTACCTAAATCATCGCCATTCCGCCATTTACGTGCAAAGTCTGCCCCGTAACATAGCTGGCTTGATCGGATGCTAGATAGACAACCGCTGCGGCAATGTCATCAGGCTGACCAAGGCGAGCGGCAGGAATAGACTTGGTAATCGCTTCTTTTTGCGCATCATTGAGCGCATCTGTCATCGGAGAGACGATAAATCCAGGCGCAATACAATTGGCGGTAATGCCGCGAGAAGCCAGTTCTTGGGCGATCGATTTGGTAAAGCCGATCATGCCTGCTTTAGATGCTGCATAATTGGCCTGCCCCGGATTGCCGGTGACACCAACGACAGAGGTGATCGCAATGATCCGGCCCATGCGGCGCTTCATCATGCCTTTGGAGGCTGCCCGCGCCAAACGGAAATAGGAGCCCAGATTGACGTCAAGCACCCGCTCAAAATCCTCGTCCTTCATCCGCAAGAGCAAGCCGTCCTTGGTGATCCCGGCATTGGCCACCAGAATATCGAGCCCGCCTAGCGCTTCTTCGGCGCGGCCAATCAGGCCATCAGTCTCGACAGGGTCAGACAAATTGCACGCCAGCGCCACACTGCCCGGCAATTCCGCACTCAAGGCATCCAGCGCTTCCTGGCGGGTACCCGACAAAGCCACTTGGGCTCCTGCAGCATGCAGCGCGCGCGCAATTGCCCCGCCAATGCCACCCGTAGCACCGGTCACGAGCGCCTTTTTGCCTGTTAGATCAAACATCTGCGTTCCTTCTTTCGTCTTAGCTCAAAGAAGCGGCAAAGGCCGCAATTTCATCTGCACCGGTTAAGGCGATGGAAGTCGCATCAGGCGCAATGCGCTTGGACATGCCCGTCAGCACGCTGCCAGCGCCGAGCTCCACAAATTGAGTGGCACCTTGGGCGGCAAACCAGCCAATCGATTCCCGCCATCTGACCCGACCAGTGACTTGCTCGACCAGTAGTTTGGCGATGGTATCTGGGTCTTGGGTTGGCTCAACCGTCACATTGGACAAAACGGGCACCACGGGCTTGTTGATGGTGGTTGCAGCCAATGCGGCGGCCATTTCCTCTGCGGCCGTGCCCATCAGGGGGCAATGGAAGGGGGCAGAGACCGAAAGCGGAATGGCGCGCGCGCCCATTTCCTTTGCCGCTAAAATAGCGGCATCCACGCCCTCTTTTGTACCAGAGATCACAATGTTTCCGGCATTATTATCATTCGCCACCACGCAGACGCCTACTTTGGCACCCGCAGCGGCGGCTGCCTCTGCCAAAGCCAAATCAACTTTGGGGCCGATCAGACTTGCCATCGCGCCAAGGCCGGGCGCGACCGCGCGCTGCATGGCTTGACCGCGCAAACGCAAGAGACGGGCTGCATCGCCAATGGAGAATGCCCCAGCAGCGGTCAGTGCCGAATATTCGCCTAAGGAGTGACCTGCGACATAAGCAGCTCTGTCGACCCCGATACCAAAGTCAGTGCGCAGGACACGCACCACCGCCATACTGACGGCCATCAGCGCAGGCTGGGCATTTTCCGTCAGGGTCAGAGTCTCAATCGGACCTTCTGCCATTAAGCTTGAAAGCTTTTGCCCAAGCGCGTCATCAATCTCTGCAAAGACCTGCTTTGCGGCGGGGAATGCTTCGGCAAGGGCAACACCCATACCGACGCTTTGGCTACCTTGGCCGGGAAATTGGAAAATCAGCATGATTTGGCGTTAGCCTCGCACGCTGAATTAGGCAAGTGGGTGGCGGAAAGGGCGTCAAACAGGATGGGCAAGTCCATCCCAAGCCAGCCAGGCGGCAATGCCCAACAATGCCAAGGTGAAAAAGATGTTGAGATAAGTGCGGCGCTTGCCCGCGCTCAACCATGGGCGAAGGCCACCGGCGGCCAGAACAATCGCCAGATGTACCCCAGTTGCGACCCCAATATGGGTAAGGCCCAGCCAAAGGCTCTGCAGCCAAACCTGCTCGCCGCCCTCCTCCACAAAGCGCGGCAAGAGCGTGACATAAAAGAGCGCTGCCTTTGGGTTTAGGATATTCAGGGTTAGACCGCGCATAAAATGCCTTCCGGCGTGGGTCTGTCGATCCTCGCCATTGCCCAAGGCCAGTTCCGGGGCTTGTCTGGCCCGCTCAATCCAAGGCTCAAACGCCAAATAGACCAGATAGGCCACGCCGAGCCAACGCAAGCCCGCCAAAAGCTGGGGTTGCGCCGCCATGAGGGCACCCAGCCCGGCTATCGCGGCTACAAGGTAGAGCCCCAAACCCAGCGCAATGCCAGTCAGCGCTTGAAGGCCCGCTGCCCTGCCCTTGTCGAGGGTCAAAGTCGCCAGCCAAGCCATATTGGGTCCGGGCGTTAGCTCCAACAAGGCAACGACGAGCAAAAATTCCATCCAACTGAGTGTCACGCCTGCCGCCACCTTTTTGCTTGCCCAGTGCACAGTTTCGCTATCATCAACCTCTTGTGCAAGGCCAGATTTGATGGGCTTACTGCGCGCCACCCCTTCCCTTTTCCACAAATAAGTGCTTTACGCCCCGCTTCACTGATTGCGGTCCGCCCGCATGAGCGACTTCGTGTGCCTAATAAGCAATTCAGCATGAGGAAGCTGCGACGCGGAACCATCAGGTGGTTTAGTCCCCGCTGAACCATTTGCCGCAATCGCCCGGGGCGCATCTAACGGAAATGGATTCTCATGCCGTTCTACGAACATATCATTATTTCGCGGCCAGATATCTCGCCGCAGCAAGTTGACGAGCTGGTTGAAGGCATCACTGCTTTGATCACCGAAAAGGGTGGTAAAGTTGGTAAGGTCGAATATTGGGGCCTGCGCAACTTGGCTTATCGGATCAACAAAACCCGCAAGGGTCATTATTCGTTGATCAATATCGATGCTCCAGCCGCAGCTGTCCATGAAATGGAACGCCTGCAGCGCATCAACGAAAATGTCATGCGCTACATGACCATCGCCGTTGAAGAGCTCGAAGAAGGTCCTTCGCCTATTTTGGCCCGTCGTGAACGCGACGAAAAGAAACAGCGCGCTCGCACTGAAACCAACGGGATGGATTACTGATCATGACTTCCAAGTTCACCATCTCCAACTTGCCATCGCGTCGTCCGTTTGCACGCCGCCGCAAGGTTTGCCCATTCTCTGGCGATCAAGCGCCAAAGATCGACTTCAAAGACGTGAAGCTTTTGCAGCGTTACTTGTCCGAAAAAGGCAAGATCGTACCATCGCGCATCACGGCCGTCAGCCAAAAGAAGCAACGCGAACTCGCTAAGGCGATCAAGCGCGCCCGCGTCTTGGCTCTTCTTCCCTATCACGTCGTTTAAGGAGACGCCGACATGGACATCATCCTGCTCGAACGCGTCGGCCGCCTTGGCGGTATTGGCGACATCGTATCAGTAAAGCCAGGCTATGCGCGCAATTATTTGTTGCCGCAAAAGAAAGCCCTTCGCGCTACTGAATCCAACAAGAAACTGTTTGAACTGCAACGTACGGCTCTCGAGACCCGTAACGCAGAAGCCCGCGCAGCAGCGGAAGCTGCTTCTGAAGGCTTGGCAGGTCAGGCATTCATGCTGATCCGCGCAGCTGGCGAAAGCGGCCAATTGTACGGTTCGGTTGCCGCTCGCGATATCGCAGAAGCAGCCAATGCGGCTGGCTTCCACGTTGCTCGCAACCAAGTCCAGCTCGACACGCCAATCAAGGCCATCGGCTATCAGACCGTGAAGATCCGTCTTCACCCTGAAGTCGAAGTTGAAGTTTTCATCAATGTGGCTCGCACGCCAGATGAAGCAGAGCGTCAAGCTAAGGGCGAAAACGTCATCAATTCGCAATTTGACGAAGATCGCGTCGCAGCAGCTGAGCAAGCCGCTGAGATTGCCGAGAACGCTGTGCAATTGGACGGCTACGAAGCCTAAGCTTCTGCCCAATGGGCATCTAATCTCAAGTAAAGGCCCCGCAGGATCACCTGTGGGGCCTTTGTCTTTGCCGAGCCTTACTTTGCCAAGCATCGCCGTTGCTGTGGCTGGTATAAGGAGAATTTAAGACAATTGTTGTAGTGTCGGACCATGAGCGATCCGCGTGCAACCGCCGAAGAAATGGAAGCGACCGAACTGGTGGCTATCTACGCCCCGATGGCGCGTGCTTATGCCCTGATTTTGGGCATTTATTATGTTTTGCTGACCGGCGCTCACCTCTTGGTTCTCAAGGGAAACCTGGCTGTCGTGATGGCCTGCGTTGCAGCGACCTCTGGCGTCTTGATTCTAACCTTGCGCTTTACCTTGCTGCGCGAGGTCAAGAAGCTGGAATATGTTGGGTTAAGCGTTTTTCTGGTGAATGTGCTGGCCATCACCAATGTTGTGATCCACGCAAGCTATGCCGGTGATGAAATCCAATTTGTCTATTTGCTGATGCTCGCCTTTGGCGGTGCAATTTTAGGCCCGACACTTGGTGTCGTGGGTGCCACCCTTGCGCTTGTGGCATTAGGAGCTGCCTTCCTGACCGTTACGGGCATGGAAGCCATGATTGTGAACAAGGTTTTCACCGGGGT
>CALRLV020000166.1:0-6630 GCA_943368895.1 Ferrovibrio terrae | reverse complement strand
GCCCGTTCCCGACTATAGCGATGCCGCCGCTTGGGCTTTCCGGCCGCAAGGGGCCAATGCCAGCCTTGGCAAAGCCGATATCTTCATTGTGCACCCGACGACCGCTTGGAGCGGCAATACGGGCTGGAACATGGACATTGCGGACAATGTTTCCCGCACGCGACTGGAGACCGTCGCCCTGCCTAATCATGCTGAGCCTTTTGCCGCAGCTGGTCCACTTTGGGTGCCACGCTATCGCCAAGCGGTCTTGTTTGCGCTGCTGTCACAGCGCGATGACAGTCACGAGGCGCTTAATCTGGCCTATGAGGATGTGGCGCGTGCCTTTGTTACCTTCCAACAAGCCCGCAATCCAAAGCGCCCCTTTGTGCTTGTCGGTCTCGGCCAAGGTGGTCTGCATGTGATCCGCTTGTTACAGGAGAAGGGCGATCTTGGGCCGATGTTGGCGGCAACCTATGTGATTGATCAACCCGTTCCCACTGCCCTGTTTGAAGGCCCAAGCGCAGTGCCGGGCTTTCCCAAGCCCTGTCAGAGCGCCAAGCAGACCCGCTGCTTTGTCAGCTACACAAGCCTTGATGGCGGCGATCAACGCGGCGAGAAAATCCTCAAAGAGCGTTCCACCATTTGGACAGCAGATAAGGGCTATCGCGCCATTGGAGGGGCGCGTTTTGCCTGTGTGAATCCACTGACGGGTGCCGCGCCGCTACTCAATGCGGCCCCTAGCACCAATCGGGGCTCGGCTGCTGCCAGCGGCCTTGAGCGCGGCACAGAGCCCGCCCTTCTTCCCGGCGAGACCGGTGCGATGTGCCGCAATGACCTCCTGTGGGTTGAGGTCAACCGCCCTGCCGCTTTGTCACGTGCGCGGTTTGAACTGGGCACTTTCTATAAGATCACCGGCTACAATCTTTTTTACGCCGCGCTGAGCACCGATGTCCAAGCCCGGGTTGATGCACTGAAATAGGATTGGTAGCGCGCATGAAAAAGCCCGCCAACCCAAAGGTCCAGCGGGCTTTTTATCGTTTGACTAGATCAGGATTACATCCCGAAGCGGGCCTTCATTTCAGTCGTCATCTCTTCGATTGCCTTCACGGTCACCGCGTCTTTCTCACGGGTCTTCCAATATTTGGCGATCTTCTTGAAATTCTTCAGTGGTGCCTTCACGCCCATAACCGGCAGAATTTTGACCACGAAGAACAGGCTTGGCGTGATGGTGCAATCGGCCAAAGTAAACTTATTGCCAGCCGCATGCTTCTTGCCACTCAACACATGTTCGAGATGACCCAAAGCGGTATTGACGTCTGCGATGGCGGCTTTGATGGCTTCAGGGTCTTTGCCAGGGCCCATCAGACCAAAAATTTTGCCCATTGCGGGGCCGACATAAATATCGTTCACGCGTGAGATCAGGCGCACTTGAGCCCGCTCTTCAGGCTTACGAGGCCGCAGCGCAGGCTTTGGGAAGGCATCTTCGAGATATTCGAGAATGACTTCTGATTCCGGCAAGGACATGCCCGAGTCTGTTACCAAACAAGGAATTTTCCCGATTGGATTGATGGCCAGAAACTCTTCGCTCTTCATGCCGCCGCCGGGAGGAGGCAAATAGGCAACTTCGAGGCCTTTGGCGGCAATCTGCATCTTAACGCGCTGCACAAACGGAGAAAGGTCACTTCCATATAATTTCATCGCTTAAGCTCCCTAGCTCTTATAACAAATAGCGTGCTTCACCTGTCCTCACGACAGATGCTTATCCATAAATTTCGACTCGCGCGGCGCGCCATTCTAGAGAGGATAGGTAGCGCCACACGCGCGTCTGGCCAACAACTTTGACAGCCCAAACCCCAATCAGTGCAGTCAATTCACAAGAATTGATCAACAATGGGCATTTGATAATAGTCTTGCTAAGCAATGCAGAGCAAGTCTCTCAGAAAGGCAGGTTTACAGGCCAATAATCGCAACGGAACAGACATTACTTGCAGGCGCTCCACCCAAATTGTGCGTCAAGCCTAAACTTGGGTTCGATAATTGGCGATCACCTGCCCTGCCCTGCAATTGCAGATACATTTCATATAGCATACGTAGACCCGACGCACCGATTGGGTGACCAAAGCATTTCAGGCCGCCATCAATCTGGCAGGGCACTTGGCCATCGGCATCATAAAAGCCGTTCATGACATCCTTCCAGCCTTGGCCTTCGGGCGAGATGAACAAATCTTCCATGGTCACAAGCTCGGTCACCGAGAAGCAATCATGGACTTCAATCATCGAAATCTGATCGCGCGGGCGCTCAATCCCGGCCTCAAGATAGGCCTTTTTTGCCGCGATCCGAGCCGTGTGGAAGTAAGAACCATCCCACGAATTATGCTGGCTCTCCATCCCGTTGGAGACCGATAGCTGTAGGGCCTTCACATAGACCAAGTCCTTCTTGCCCAGGGCCCGAGCAATTTCAGGCGTGGTGACGATGGCAGCGGCAGCACCATCTGACACACCACAGCAATCAAACAGGCCCAAAGGTTCAGCGATCATCGGGGCAGCAATGACTTGTTCTTCTGTAACCACATTGCGCAAATGCGCCTTAGGGTTCTTCGATCCATTAGCGTGGCTCTTAACGGACACATGGGCAATGGCGCGTTTGAGGTCTTCGCGCGATACGCTGTGCTTGGCGCGATAGGCGCTGGCCAATTGGGCGAAATTACCTGGGGCTGAGCCATTGGGCGCCGTCTGGGGGATATAAGTGCCCATATTGCCGGTGGGCAGGCCGCCATAGCCAGTATCTTTCAGTTTCTCCACACCCACGGCAATGGCGATATCGGCTGCCCCTGCGGCGACCGCATAGACCGCGCCGCGAAAGGCCTCAGAGCCTGACGCGCAGAAATTCTCAACCCGTGTGACGGCGATATTGGGCAAGCGCAAAGCGATCGACAAAGGCGTACCGCCCTTGCCCGTGCCGATCTCATCAATATGGGTGGAAAACCAAGCCGCATCCAATTGGGTCGGCTCAATCCCGGCATCGGCCATGGCTTCCAAATAGGCCTCGACCATCAATTCTTCCGGACCGCAATCCCAACGTTCTCCGAACTTGGAACAGCCCATGCCAATGACGGCAACCTTGTCACGAATTCCTGCGGCCATACTGATGCCTCCCTGAACCAATGTGTTTCTTATTTTGGGAGACTGTGACCCAGATTGATCAGGGTTTCAAGCGTCTGATTGGCTCGTTTGATGTGGGCTTTGGAATGGTGCGATCAAAAAAGGAAAGCGCTTCGGCCCAATCCTCGGTATGGATGCCATGTAGGCCCGGGCGCATGTAGAAAGCCAAGACACCTTGGCCATCGGGTTGACGCAGCTTGTTCTGGGAAAAGGCTGGTGCACCATAAAGCTGGTAGACGGGGTCTGCGCCCTTCAACGCCCTGAAACTGCCATGCGGGTCGCCCCATTGGTCCCGCCGTCCCGTGCCGATCAGGACAGGCCTAGGTGCCAGTAGCGCGATCAATTGATGCTGATCGACGTCTAGATCCGCAGGCTGGCTTGCGTAAGCGCGATAGGCTGGGGCAAACCAATGGGGAAACGATGAGGTGATATCGGCCAGCGGCTCGCCCACTTCATCGCGGCCCAAAGCCGCCCCTGCTGTTCCCGATTGTAAGGCCCAGACCGCTGCCGGGCGTGGGTCAAAGGCGGCAGAGAGCAGGGCAGCTTTTCCATGACGGGAATGGCCCCATATCACGATCCGATTTGGGTCCAGTCGCGGATCTACGCTCAAAACATCGACCATGCGCGAAATCGTCCAAGCCCAAACAGCGATCGCCCCGCTGCGCTGGTCTGGCGGCGTGCCCGTTGGCGTCAAAGCCTGCAGATAGGGTTCGGCCACCACGGGCACGTCAGGCACCACATCGCCGGGGTGCCAAGATGCCAAGGCATAGCCTTTCTCGGCCAAGGTCTCCCACGGCGGTGCATTGGCGTATTTGCCGAAAATAGCGGTTACCAGAAAACCTGGTGCTCCACCGCCGCACTCTTGCGGCAAGGCCATGCTGGTTGTGCGCACACCGGGCTGTTTCGGCAAAAGGGCGTCATTGCCGCAAAAAGTACCCCCCGCAATCACGGGGAAAGGCCCCTTGCCCTTGGGTGTCATCAAGATCAAGTCGACAATTGGATGGCCTCCCGGCCAAGGACCTGTTTGAGTTGTCTTAAGGGCTATACTAATCCGCTCAATCGTGCCGATTGCGCCTTTCTCGGGTTTCTGAAGGACCTCGCGACTAACAATCTCATAGGTTGCGGGGCCCGGCATCGCACCATAGATTTCGCTTTGAAAGCGGGCTTTCAATAATGGCGCTCGGCGCTCTTGCCAGTCTGCTTGGGTTTGGACCGCTGGGTCAGACTGGAAGGCTGCTAGAATGGGTGGTGAGGCGGGTGGACCGGTGATCTCTTTAGGGACATTGGGCAGGCGCTGCAGGGCACAGCCCCCGGCGCTCAACGCGAGGCCCGTAACAATCAGAACCGCACCCAAAACAAACTTGCGACGCAGTCCCATAAATTTGTTCCTCTTTCTGCCGAATTCAAATGGTCTACGGTCTGACTTTACGGAGGGTTACAGGGTTTACGTCATTGGGTCCATTAAATTGAAGGTAAGGTTCGCGAAGGGACTCAATGGGTCTCTCCGATTGGCTGACAGGATCGGTGGCAGGTGCATGGAGCGCACAAGTCGAAGTGGACTTGTAACCCCTTACAACCAATCCTATAATCCACCTACTTTAGGGGTAATTAGTGCCAGATTATGACGTCAGGGCTAAGATAAGAATTACACGCGTTGACACGAACAGGTCACGCTTGCCGCAACCAAGTGAAATGGTCGGCTGGATTGCACTCGGGCTTGTCATTGCATTCATTTATTTGACGACCAAAGCGCTGATCGAACTCGAACGTCAAAAGCCCAACGGGCAATCAGAAGAAATCTATTTGCCTGAGCCCTTAAACGTCAGCCGTAAAACAAAGATCCTCAAGGAGGCCCCGCAACAATTCTTGGTAAGCCCCGATCGGCGGCTCGTGGTGTCTTGGCGCAATCCAAATCAATGTGACAAAGAGATACTGTTGTCCTATCGACCCAGCGATAATTCTGAAGCCGCCCTGAAAACCGAGGTACTGCCAGGCCTTGGTGGCAATAAAATTTTTCCGCTGGTTGGGAAGACAAGCTGGCACGTTGAGTGGAAGCTCAAAGACACAGAGAAAAAAGATCTAACCTGCAAGAATGCCGATTATGGCTCGATGCCTTTGGATGTCGAAGTGTTTGGCTTTACCGAGAACATCCCAACATTTGCACCATCAGCACCCCAAAAGCCCTAACGCACGGGCACAGCTTTCCAGAAATAGCGCGTAAAGCCGCGACGGTCGTCCCACTCCTTCACGCGGAATGCCATGCGAACTTCTGTCCCGCTGTCGATCTCACCGGGTTCAACATCGGCAATATCCATAAAAATCCGGCCACCGCCCTCAAAGTCGATCTGGCCATAATGATTGGGTGGGTTCATCGAATAGGTCAGATAATCGGCTGAATAGGTCAGCACTTTGGCGGCACGTTCAGCGAACTTATAAGGCTCTTGGCTGTCGACTTCGGGGGAATTTGGCGCAACCGAAATGCGGGTGCGGGGATATTGCACCGTGCCCGTCACCTGACAGCGGCCCCCGACAAGCCCCAAAATACCGTCATTATATCGGTAGAGCGTGGTCAAAGCGGTCTTATTATCCTTCTCCGCCCGCATGCCCTTATCCCACTCCACCAAGCCATTAAAGACCAGATATTTCATATAGCTGGTCTCTTCCTTGCGATTGGCGAGCCAGCCAGACAGGCCCAAGCGCGGCTTGAATTGGGTGATGGCGTCAGTGACTTTAAAGACGAGCGCCTCGCAGCCTTGGCCGAATTGAGCGACCAAAATCGTCTGCCCGGCTTGGGCCTTCTCTAACACCCCGGCCAGCATCAAGAGTGCATGCGCACAGCCCGTCTCACCCACGATCGCACCCAAATTGTCAGAGACGGCTTCAGGCTTCAGGCCCAAGCGTTTGGCGATGCCTTCGGCAATGCCCTTAAAGGTGCTGGGCAGAATGAAATGATCGACAGCCGAGGCCTCAAGTCCGGCGCTTGCCAAGGCCCGCGCAAGAACTGGGGGCACAATCTTCATATAACCTTCGTCGCGAATCCAACGTTCTTCCCACTGATAGTCAAAGGCCTCATCAGCACCACGAAAATGGTCGACGAAATCAACTGTGCTGGCCGCTCCGCCGATCCACTCGGCCAGAACATTGTTGCGCCCAACCACGATAGCTGCCCCGCCATCGCCATAGTCAAACTCCTGTGCCGAAACGGCTTTTGGCACACGCCGATCACCCGCTGCGACCAGAATAGACGGATTGGCACCTTCAGGCGCGCCATTGGCAACGCACAGGGCTTGGGCCAGCGCCGTCATGCCAGCTTTCTGTGTGCCGGAGATATCGGCAGCCTGGATTGAGGATTCCAACGTCAACGCCGCTTGCACAATGCCTGCGTTCAAACGGTCGGCAAAAGGGGCGGTAGTGGAGGCAAAATAAAGCGCCTTGATGTGGGAGCGGTCATCCTCGGGGCCCAAGGCGTCGCGGGCAGCTTCGACGGCG
>CALRLV020000165.1:0-6828 GCA_943368895.1 Ferrovibrio terrae | reverse complement strand
CCCTTGACACCACAAGGCAGCCACGTCTGCCTCGCTTTCTCCCGCTTATCCATTCCGCAACCAGAACCGCCGCTAAAACGATTAGGCCTCCTTGTTGCGAACGAGACAAGATTAGCCGGGGTTAGTTAGGTGTGGGATAGATTTTTATCTATGCGCACTCCCCACCCCCACGATGTCATCCCCGCCGGAGCGTAAGCGAAGAGCGGGGACCTCAGTGAGTTTGCGGGAGGAGGTCCCGGATCGGCTGCGCCGTCCGGGATGACAACACACTTTTTATAGGACTTTGCGGGAGGAGGTTTCGGATCGGCTTCGCCGTCCGGGATGACTTGGTTGAGAAAATTTTTTCATCTGGAAGGCTTTGGTGCAGGCTCTGCCAGCACCAAAGGCCAAATTCGATTGTTTGTGGGCGATTTGACGGGTCAAGTCCGCTTTGCGCCGCTACGCGGCAGATTTCCGAAGGAAATCTGGACTTGACGCGACAAATCGCCCGGCCACGATAACGGAAGCGGTTGGGTGACCAGAATGGGCACCAAAGCGCTTCTAGATAAAAGCCATCCAAAACGATGTCATCCCCGCCGGAGCGTCAGCGAAGAGCGGGGGACCTCAGGGGACTATGCGGCACAAGGTCCCGGATCGGCTGCGCCGTCCGGGATGACAACACACTTTTTATAGGACTTTGCGGGAGGAGGTCCCGGCTCGGCTGCGCCGTCCGGGATGACAACACACTTATTATAGGACTTTGCGGCACGAGGTCTGGGACTCGGCTTCGCCGTCCGGGATGACATCTTCGGAGTTCTTCAATCTGGACCTATTTTGGTGAAAACCTCGTTTCACCAATGCGCTTCCAGACCAATTGTGCTTTCCATCGATGTCATCCCAGCCCAAGCGTGCGCTTAGAGGTGGAGCCCCGACGGAAGTTCCGCTGACTGACGCGCGCTTGGTTGGCAGACTAAGTAATGGTCTCGCCGCGCGCGATGAGTTGCTCGGCGATCTTACGGATGAACTCCCAGATGCTTTTATCAAATGGCATGTGATCGGCCGTCTTAGGATTGGCAAAGCCTTGGGTATAAAAATCGCGGCTTGAAGCAATCATCCCAGGATCGCTTTGGGTGAATTCGCGCACCAGTTCAAACCAGCGGCGACCGAGTGCCAGTGCTGCTTCAGAACTTGGGTCACCGATAGCGCGCAATCGATCAGCTTCTGTTATGACTGAGGCCCAAGCGTTACCGACGCGAACTTGGTCATCTGAAGTGAAGGGCCGCTCCTTCAAGGCATGGATTTGATCGGGGGAGAAAGTGGCCTCCCATAGCTTTTCAGTGGTTGGATTAATGAAGTTAGTCGACATATTAGTCTCCTGATGAAGGATGATAAGGGCATCAGCATCAAGATGGGCACCGCCAGCGAGTTTTTCGCGCGCTGCTTGGATCGCTTTTTGGGCGCGTTGGATTTGCAATGACTGCTCATTCAAGGCGCGTTCTTGGACTGATAGGATCACTTCAAGGCTCGGCGTCCCACGAATGAGAAGTCCTTTGATCGCACGCAACGAAAAGCCCAACTGCTTGAGCGCGGCAATGCGCCAAGCGGCTGTAACATCCTCGTTGCGAAAGACACGCCAGCCATTGGCGAGGCGGTGGGGCTTGATCAGCCCTTCTGCTTCCCAAAGCCGTAATGCTTTCAAGCCAATGCCAAGACGTTTGGCGATTTGTGCAGGTCGATCAGCGTTCATTTCAGCACCGAGTAGTGAGTGACAAACATGTTCTGCATTCTGCCCTTGGGGCGAGGTCAACGCCTTTTTCGGGCGGCTTGCAGTAATGGTTTTCGACGCTTTTCTATGCGGTATTGCTGCGTGTTCTGGCCAAGCTATACCGACAATATCTCCCGCGTCGCCGCGCAGACGTCTTCTTGGCGCATCAGGCTTTCGCCGATCAGAAACGCTTTGGCTCCTGCGGCTTGCAAGGCCGCGATGTCGGCTTTTGAGTTGATGCCGCTTTCGGCCACGAGGAGGCGCGTTGGCGGGATCATGGCCGAAAGGCGGGCGGTGGTGGAAAGGTCTGTGACAAAGGTCTTGAGGTTGCGGTTGTTGACGCCAATCAGCTCTGCGTCGAGCTTTAAGGCGCGCTCCATCTCAGCTTCATCATGGGTCTCGATGAGGGCATCCATGCCGTAAAACTTGGCGGCGGCGACCAGATCTGCGGCGAGTGCATCGTCCAGCGCGGCCATAATGACGAGGATGGCATCAGCACCATAAGCGCGGCTTTCGGCGATTTGCCAAGTGTCGACCATGAAATCCTTGCGCAGACAGGGCAGGCTGGTGGCGGCGCGGGCGGCAACCAAAAAGCTCTCATGACCTTGAAAGCTTGGCGCATCGGTCAGGACAGAGAGGCAAGCTGCTCCGCCTTGCTCATAGGCTTGCGCGAGCTCAATAGGCTTGAAATCTGCCCGGATGAGGCCTTTCGACGGACTGGCTTTTTTGATTTCGGCAATCAGGGCAGGGCGGGTCAGAGCGGCCTTTTTGAGCGCCGCAGTAAAGCCGCGCGGTGGGGTCTCCTCGCGGATATAAACCTCTAGCGCTGCAACAGATTGGAGTGATTTCCGGACGGTCACTTCCTCGTGCTTATAGGCGATGATTTTGGAGAGGGTGTCGCTCATGATGGCGTCCGCTGGGTAAAGGCGATCAGTTTATCCAGTTTGGCCAGAGCTGCTTGGGAGTCGAGGCTTGCCGTTGCACGCGCCAAGGCTTCGGTCAGATCGAGGGCAGCACCGGTTGCCACCAATGCGGCTGCGGCATTCAACAGGACGACATCGCGGTAAGGGCCGGGCGCGCCTTCCAAAAGCGCGCGCAGAGCCTTGGCATTATGGGCTGCATCGCCACCTTGAAGAGCATCAAGTGGCGCGCTGGCAAGGCCGAGGTCTTGCGGGTGAATTTCAAGCTCGGACAGCGTCTTGTCCCTTAGGGCCGTGACCCGCGTGGGACCTGAAAGCGACAGCTCATCCAAGCCACCATGGCCATGGACAACCCAAGCGCTCTCGCACCCGAGGCTCATCAGCGCTTCGGCCATCGGGCGGCGCTTGTCATCGGCAAAAACGCCTACCAATTGGCGCTGTGCCCCCGCTGGATTAGAAGGTGGGCCTAGAAGGTTGAATAGGGTGCGAAAGCCCAGTTCGCGCCGGACAGGGGCCACATGGCGCATGGCGGGGTGATGGGACTGGGCAAATAAAAATACAAGGCCCACGTCATCAAGGGCCTGTGCACACTGATTTGGCGAGAGTTCAAGCTTGACACCCAAAGCTTCAAGAACGTCTGCGGCACCAGACTTAGAACTCATGGCGCGATTGCCATGCTTGGCGACCTTTAGACCTGCCCCCGCCAGGACAAAGGAAACAGCGGTTGAGATATTGAGGGTGTGCGAGCCATCGCCACCTGTGCCGCATACGTCAACACAGGCAAGAGCTGTCTCCACCCGCATCATGGCCGCACGCATGGCCGAAGCACCCGACGCAATCATGTCGCTGGTTAGGGACAGCCGCTCCAACCCCATCAAAAAGGCCCCAATTTGGGCCTGGGTCGCTTCCCCGCTTAGGATGGTTGTGAAGGCTAGATCCAAAAGGGCAGGCGGAGGTGCTGCGCCATCGCGCAACAGGGCCAAGACTGGCTTGATCGCCTCACTCATGCGCGAGCCGCTTTGGTGGACGCCAAGAAGCGCTGAATCAAGGCGTGGCCATGTTCTGAGGCAATGCTTTCAGGATGGAATTGCACGCCAAAGATTGGTTTGGCGACATGGCTCATGCCCATAATCTCTCCATCGGCCGTCCATGCATCGACGCGCAAGGAATTAGGCAGGCTTTCGCGCTCAACAGACAGGGAGTGATAGCGCGTCACTTCAAACTGTTCGGGCAAGCCTTCAAACAGTCCGGTATTGGCATGCGTGATGACAGACGTCTTGCCATGCATGATGGTCTTGGCGCGCAAAACCTTGCCACCATAGGCTTGCCCAATCGCCTGATGGCCGAGACACACGCCAAGCAGAGGCATGTCATCTGGCAGCGCTTTAATGAGGTCGAGGCAGATGCCAGCCTCATTGGGCGTGCAGGGGCCGGGCGAAATGATGATTCCGTCGCCTGCTTGGGCGATGGCTTCTTCCACACTCAAGCGGTCATTACGCACGACATGGGTTTCCGCACCTAATTCTTCAACATAATGCACGAGATTATAGGTGAAGCTGTCGTAATTATCGATGAGGAGGATTTTCATGCGCGCCCAACCTTCTCATCATATCGACCCGCATCTTCAGCCGCGCGCAACAAGGCTTTAGCCTTATTGACGCATTCATGATGCTCACTGAGTGGAATGGAATCGAGCACGACACCAGCTCCAGCTTGGGCATGCAGGATGCCGTCCTTCAAAACACCCGTGCGTAAAGCGATACACAAATCCATGTCGCCACCAGCAGAGAAATAGCCGACACCCCCAGCGTAGACCCCGCGACCATGTGGCTCAAGTTCTGCAATGATTTCCATCGCGCGTACCTTGGGTGCGCCAGAGACGGTGCCTGCCGGAAAGCCCGCCAATAGCGCATCCAGCGCGTCGAGGCCCGGCTTTAAGCTGCCTTCTACATTGGAGACGATGTGCATGACATGGCTGTAGCGTTCGACCTTAAAGCTCTCGGTCACGCGGACCCCACCGCGGCCAATGCCGACAGGGCCGTCATTGCCACCAGGCTTGGACCGCGACACCCGGCCAACGTCGTTTCGACCAAGGTCGAGCAGCATGAGATGTTCGGCGCGCTCTTTGGGGTCGTTCAATAACTCTTCGGCAAAAGCTTCATCAAGGGCAGGGGTAGCGCCGCGTGGCTTGGTGCCCGCAATCGGCCGCATCGTCACGGTACCGTCGCGCAGGCGCACCAAGATTTCGGGGCTAGATCCTACAATATCAAACCCGTCCATCCGCAGAAGGAACAAGAAAGGCGATGGGTTGGTGCGGCGCAACGAGCGATAAAGCGATATCGCAGAACCCGAGAAGGGGGCTGAAAAGCGCTGGCTGGGCACAACTTGGAAGATATCGCCGGCGCGAATATAGTCCTTCGCCGTTTCCACCTTCGCCATATAGGCCTCAGGGCTCATATTCGGTATCGCTTCGCCCAAAGGGCTCGGCTTGGCGGCATAAGACGGGACACGCAAGGGCGAGGGGCCATCCAAGGTCGCCCACGCTTGTTCCAAGCGTGCGCGGCCCTGCTCATAAGCGTCGCGGGCAGCGACACCTGCTTGTGGCCGTACGGGTGTCACCAACAGCAATTCCTGCTTTACCCCATCAAACACGATAACAAGGCGGGGACGAACCAGCAAAGATTCAGGCACGCCAATCGGGTCAGGTAACGTTTCGGGTAGACGCTCAACCCGGCGGACCGTTTCATAAGCGAGATAGCCGAAGAGGCCCGCTGCAGGGGGCGGTAAGTCATTCGGGAAGTCGAGCGCGCTTTCGGCGATCAAGGTTCTTAAAGCGGCCAAAGGTTCTTCGCCGCACGGAACATAGGCTCCGACCGTGCCAGCTTCATCAATAGGTGCCTTAGCCGCACCTGATTGATCGACCCGATAAATGAGGTCGGGGTCGCAGGCGACGATCGAGTAGCGCCCACGGGTCTCACCGCCTTCGACGCTCTCAAACAGGCACGACCCCAACCGGTCCGCGCCCAATTTTGCGATGGCTGAGACCGGCGTTTCTAGATCATCAATCCGCTTGGCGCGCAGAGGCACGCCGCGCCCTTGAACATAGGCGGCTTCAAACTGATCAAAACTGGGCTCAATCGATAGCACGATCGCCTACGGTTGTTTGGCCGGCGTAGCGGCTTTAGCAGGTGCGGTCGTTTCTTCAGTGTCACCCAAAGCACGACCCATCATTTTGGTGAAGAGCTGTGCCTTCGCGCGATCGCGAGCGACCCGCTCTAGCGAGGCGATCAAGTCACGCTGGACCGAGGCGCGAACCGCTGTCTCGGCTTGAACCAAACGATCTGGCACCATGCCTTCGTCATCCTTCAGGATGTCGTCGATACGCACCACGGTGTACTCAACCCCGTTAGCGGTTGGTGCCAAGACTAACTCACCTTTCTTCGCGGAAAACACCGCTTGGCTGAGTTCTTGACCGCCTTGGCCGCGCAACAATGGTTGGGCCTGTTTGGCAACAGGAAGCTTAAACTTAGCAGCCGCTGCTTCCATGCTGGTCTTCTTGGCTTCAGCCAAAATCTCTTTAGCTTTGGCCTCGGCGCGGGCGCGAACATCACGGCGAGCCCATTCATTGGTGAGTTCGGTACGGATGGTATCAAATGGTGGAGGTGCAGCAGGTGTGATCGCGTCAATACGAACAGCAGCATAGCTGTCGCCCGGGATTGGGGCCAAGTCAGACGTGTCTCCCTTACCGCCCGCAAAAGCCTCTTTCAGAACGCTTGGAGCTTCGGCAAATTCAGGCGCTGGCTGGCCTGTCATAGCCAAATTGCCATCGGCCATAATGTCTTTAATTTGGACCAGCTTGAAGCCTGCTTTAGCCGCAGCAGCCTCGAGTGTGGCACCTTCAGTGATCGCCTTGTCATAGGCTTCCGTGGCGTCGGTCAAAAGTTCACCGGCAGCGGTCTGGCGCAATTGTGCGCGGATTTCAGCGGCAGAATCCTCAAACTTGGCTTCCTTGGCGGCGACCGCTTCGGTGACTTTGATCGCTGCGAAAGGCTGCAGCTTCGCGGCGACAACCTGCACATCACCTTGCTTCATTTCGAATGCAGCTTTGGCAACATTTGTGTCGGGTATGCCGCCGACTGTAACATTGGAAAGCACAACTGGAAC
>CALRLV020000164.1:0-6849 GCA_943368895.1 Ferrovibrio terrae | reverse complement strand
CAGTGGCGAACGCCTTGAGACAAGCTTTGAAGCTGTGGAGAAGTTTGACGCTCTGCCAACTTTGCGCGCCCCAGACGGCCCATCTGCCTTTTTGTCGGTTCAAGAGGGTTGTGACAAATTCTGCACCTTCTGCGTCGTGCCTTATACGCGCGGCGCTGAATATTCGCGCCCGGTTGACCCCATAATTCTTGAAGCCCGGGGCCTCGCTCAGCAAGGTGTGCGGGAAATCACGCTTCTGGGCCAAAACGTCAACGCCTATCATGGTCAAGGCCCAGCGCTGGCAGGCTCTGAAACATGGTCTTTGGCGCAATTGGTGCGCCATTTGGCCAAAATCGGCGGGATTGAGCGCATTCGTTATACGACCTCCCACCCTTGCGACATGAGTGATGATTTGATTGAGGCCCATGGCGAGGTGAAGGAATTAATGCCTTATCTCCACTTGCCGGTGCAGTCTGGTTCCAACAAGATCCTGAAAGCCATGAACCGCAAGCATAGTGTGGAGAGCTATCTCGACAGCATCACGAAGGTCCGCCAAGCCCGCCCAGACATAGCCTTGGCTTCTGATTTCATTGTGGGCTTCCCGGGTGAGACCGAGCAAGACTTTGAAGACACGATGGAATTGGTCCGCGCTGTCGGTTATGCAGGCGCCTATAGCTTCAAATATTCCAAGCGCCCCGGCACACCTGCGTCAGAAATGTACGGCCAAGTCGCTTCAGAAGTCGCCGATGATCGATTGCAACGCCTGCAAGCTTTAATCCTTGAACAACAGCGGGCTTTCAATGCGGCCAAAGTCGGTGAGACGTTTGATGTGCTCTTCACCGGCAAGGGCCGCAACGAAGGGCAAATTCTCGGCCGCAGTCCTTGGTTGCAGTCTGTGCATGTTGCAGGGCCAGAGCATTTGATTGGCCAAATTCACAGTGTGCGAGTCATTGGCACGATGCCAAATTCCCTGACCGGGGAATTGGTGATTGATTCGTGACGCGTCGCCGCAAAACAGAAGAAGGTCGCGTCGCCCTCACCAATCCAAGCTTGGTGCCATTGGTGGCCGGCCCTGCCCACCGCAATCTGACACTGGTGGAAGATGCATTTGGCGTCGACGTGACAGCCCAAGGCGGCGATATTCTTGTTCATGGCGACGATCCGGTGTCGGTCAACCAAGCACGTGAGGCGCTGCAGGCTCTGATCGAAAGGGCAGAATCTGGGATCGCTTTGGGTCTGCCCGAGGTCCGCTCCGCCATTACCTTCGTGCGCGCCGGGTCTCGTGCGCGCAGTGGGGCGCTGGCTCTGCCGGGTCGCCGCGCCGACATTAAGCCCAGAACTCCGACTCAGGCTGTCTATCTGGACGCTTTGATGGGCGGTGAGTTTGACTTGGTCTTTGGGGTAGGTCCTGCCGGTACCGGGAAGACGTTTCTGGCGGTGGCTGTCGCGGTATCCATGCTGCTGGAGGGACGGGTCTCGCGCGTTGTCGTCACCCGCCCTGCGGTAGAAGCAGGCGAGCGTTTAGGGTTTCTGCCCGGCGATCTTGAAGAGAAGGTTGACCCTTATCTGCAGCCTATTTGGGATGCGTTTAAGACCTTATTGGGTGCCGCCCAGTTAGAGCGCCGCAAGGCTGCCGGCGAAATTGAAGTTGCACCCTTGGCCTTTATGCGAGGGCGAACTCTATCCGACGCATTTGTCATCGTTGATGAAGCGCAAAACACCACGCGCATGCAGATGAAAATGCTGCTGACCCGTTTGGGTGAAGGGTCGCGCATGGTCGTCAATGGCGACCCCAGCCAGATCGATTTGCCGCGCTCAAGCGATTCTGGTCTTCCCCATGCCCTGCGTATTTTGCGACGCGTTGATGGCATGAAAATCGTATATTTCACGGCTGAAGATGTGGTTCGCCACCCCTTGGTTGGTCGGATCGTCTCAGCCTATGAGCGCGAAATGGAAGAGACGACATCCGCAGCTGTTCCGCCACCCGTAACGTTAGAGCCCGTGATGATTGAGGAATCAGCCTCCTTTGAAGTCGATGTTCAGATCGAAGCTGAAGGCTGGCATCAAGTATTTGGTCCTGATTCCGACACGGAAATCGATAAAATCGTGCAAGTCGTATCACGTTATTTTGAACCAGCTGGGGATAGCTTCGCGCTTCTCCTCACCAGCGACGCGGTTGTTCAAGGCTTGAATGCCCAGTGGCGGCACAAGGATCAGCCAACAAATGTTCTGTCTTTTCCAGCACCTGAAACTGTGCATGCGCTGGAGAAGACCTTGGGCGATGTTGCTCTTGCCTATGAAACCTGCGCCAGAGAGGCGCAAGAACAGGGCAAAAATCTTAAAGATCATGCTACCCATTTACTTGTGCATGGGCTATTGCATCTTTTAGGATATGATCATGAAGCCGATGATGACGCGGCGGAGATGGAAGGCTTAGAGAGAGAGATATTGGCAGGCCTCGGCATTGCTGATCCTTATCACACCCATGACTGACGACCCATCCAGTAGTAACTCAGCCAAGAAAACTAGCTTTTGGAAGCGGTGGACGCAAAAATTGCGTCGCCAGAATGATTATGCGGGCCTAGACCCCGCAGAGCTTCTGCGTGAGCGGGAGCAGTCTGGCGAAACGATTGAGCGCAATCAAAAGGACATGATCGTCAAAGCCGCCAGTTTTGACCGCTTGTCCGTCCGCGACGTGATGGTGCCACGTGCCGATATCACGGCGGTCGATATTGAAATGCCGCTTGGCGAAGTGGCTCGCATGTTCGAAGAACACCAACATTCCCGCATGCCGGTTTATGCCGAAAATCTCGATACGCCTTTGGGCTTTGTCCATGTGAAGGACATCTTATCGCTCTTGATCCCGGATGAAGCGGGTGAGACGAAGGCTAAGTTAGACGATCTTGTCTTGGGGCGGCTCAAGCGTGATTTGCTTTATGTGCCCATTTCTATGAAGTTGCCGAACCTGCTGCTGCAAATGCGAGCCAAACGGTGCCATATGGCTTTAGTGATCGACGAATATGGTGGCACCGATGGTCTTGTGACGATTGAAGACCTCGTCGAAGAAATCATTGGCGATATAGATGACGAGCATGATGATCTCGACCAAGATTTAATCGTCGATACTGGCAATGGTGTCTGGGAAGCCGATGCGCGCGTAGAACTGGATGATTTTTCTGAGCGCGCTGGAGTCGATCTGACCCTAGAAGATATGGAAGATGATATCGATACGTTGGGCGGTTTGGTCTTCGCGCTCGCAGGGCGGGTGCCGCCTCGGGGTGAAATCCTCCACCACCCCACGGGTTATGATTTTGAAGTGATTGATGCAGACCCGCGCCGCATCAAGCGGGTGCGCATTCGCTCTGCCAAGGCCGTGGAAAAGGCAAATACCGATAGTTTGCAGGCACCCTCTGCGTGACAGAGACCTTAGAGACCTCATCACGAGCGGCTGAACTCGAAATCAATCATCCCGTAGCCATTCTGGGTCCAAATAAGCCTGCCTGGCTGTCGGGTCTGTGCGCCATGCTGTTGGGAGCTTTGGCGGTTCTCGGCCACGCACCTTTCCATGTTTGGCCAGCCTTTATGGTGTCCATTTGCGGCCTTATTCTTTTACTGGATGGGGCATCGCAAAATCCGAAGCGGCTCCGCTCTGCTTTCTGGCGCGGCTGGGCTTGGGGCTTTGGCTATTTTTTGGCCGGCATGTTTTGGGTTGGCAATGCATTTTTGGTGGATCCTGAGAAGTTTGCCGCTTTGATGCCGTTTGCGGTTACAGCTCTGCCCGCTGCAATGGGGGTCTATTGGGGCTTGGCGGCACTCGCGGCAATGTTGGCGTGGCGCGCCGGGCCTTCCCGCCTCCTGATCTTTGCGGCGTGTTTTGGTATCAGTGAATATGCCCGCAGCCATTTTTTTACGGGCCTGCCTTGGAATTTGCCTGCTTATATCTGGAAGCCGGGTGAAGCCATCAGCCAAACCGCAGGCCTAATAGGCCCTTATGGTCTCTCACTTGTGACGCTTTGGGCCTTGGCAATACCGGTGCTGCTTCTGGCGAAGGGTAACCGGCGCGACCAAAGCATCCCTCTGGTCGCAGCAGGAATTTTGGCATTGGGCAGTTATGCCTATGGCTTCCTGCAGTTGCGCGCTGCAGGACCCATAAGCCCTATGGCCGGAACGGGTCCAATTATTGCGGCCGGGCAAGCCGGCTTTAGTCAAAAGGATGTTTGGGACCCTGCCAACACAGTCCGCATCGTAGAAACTTATCTGGGTTTGCTTGAAACACCGGACGCTCAGAAGGCCGATATTGTCGTTTGGCCTGAGGGTGCCTTCCCGTTCCTTTTGTTGGAAGAACCTTTTGTTTTAGATCAGATGCAATCGCGTCTTGGGTCGCGCACTTTGGCCGTAGGGTCTATTCGGCGTGACCTCTTGGCTGGGAAAGCGCTTTATACAAATAGTTTATTGGTCTTTGATGTTGAGAAAGGCGGTCTCACGACCCGCGCTGTTTATGACAAGCATCACCTAGTACCTTTTGGTGAGTATCTGCCGCTGCGATCGCTGTTCCAAATCTTTGGGATTGCGAGTCTGGTTTCCTACGATGGCGAGATGTCACCGGGTCCTGAGCCCACGACTTTAAGCCTACCCAAAGCACCTTTGGCCGACCCCCGCATTTGCTATGAGATTGTGTTCCCTAGCTTTAACAAGCAAGCGACAGGCAAGGCCGCCTGGATCCTAAATGTGTCGATAGACGCGTGGTACGGCGACCTATTGGGTCCAGACCAGCATTATGCACAGGCACGTTATCGGGCGATTGAGACAGGTCTGCCACTGGTTCGTTCTGCCAGTGGTGGGTGGTCGGCAATTGTTGATCGCCTCGGTCGACCAGTGGCCGAACATCGGGCAGGTGCTGGCTATGCGACGGCACGCCTGCCGGCCACTCTTGGTCCCACCTTCTATGCCCGATATGGCGAGGTGGCGTTCGCCATCTTAATCCTTGGCTTTGGCCTACTGGCGGTTTGGAAACACAAGCGCCATTGACACAAACAACTCTTCATAGAAATAATGCCCATACCAAGGCAAGGTTTCATGATAAATCATCGTCGCTCTACTTCCGTTGATGCTTATGTTGGCTGTCGTTTGAAACAACGACGCGAAGATTTGGGCATGAGCCAAGAACGCCTGGCTGAGTTATTGGGCCTGTCGTTTCAACAAGTCCAAAAGTACGAACGCGGTCTAAACCGTATTGGTGCCAGCCGCTTGTTCCAATTATGCGGCCTATTAGGGGTTGATCCTTCGTTTTTCTTCGACGGGCTAAGCTTGGCATTAGGTCCAGGTGTGGCCGAAGTACCTAATGAAGCCGAGACGCTTTCGACTGCAAGTCTGCTAGCCGCCCCTGGCGCATTGGAGCTTTTGGCTGATTACGCGCGTTTAAAGTCCAGCAGCCAGCGCAAAAAGGTGATCGAGCTGATCAAGATTTTGGCGGATGATGATTAGGGTTCTGATGTATAAGCCGCAGGGACGGCGTGCGAATGCGGTCTAGTGCGAGGGCAAGCAAACAGGCATAAGCGGCCCATGTCCAACCCTGATTTCTCCGCACCAAAGCCTTTTGGGCCCCTTAGATCCTTTGGCCGTGTGCGCGGTCGTGCCCTATCTGACCGTCAAGAGCAGCTGTTTGACACCCTGTTTCCACGGGTTTCGATTCCAGCCGAGCCTTCCGAAACGCTTGATCCGCTAACTTGGAAACCTGCTGCCGAAGCGGTGATTTTTGAGATTGGGTTCGGCGGCGGCGAGCATCTGATTGGGCAGGCCGAGCGCCAGCCAAATCATCTATTCATGGGGGCGGAGCCCTTCCAAGAAGGGGTCGCCAAGGCCTTGGTTGGCATCGAGGATCGCAGCCTCACCAATGTGCGTCTATTAGCCTCGGATGCACGCCCCGTTTTGAAGGCATTGAAACCTGCTAGCCTCGACAAGCTTGTGATCCTATTTCCAGATCCGTGGCACAAGGCCAAACACAATAAGCGCCGCCTTATTCAGAAAGAATTTTTGGACGATGCCCATCTAGCTTTGAAATCCGGTGGCGAGCTGCGCTTTGCGACCGATTGGGCCAATTACGCCGCTTGGACGTTAGAGAAAATCACGCAGCATGGCGGGTTTGAATGGCTGGCAGAGAAGGCAGCTGATTGGCGTACGCCGCCAGAAGACCACATCACGACGCGCTATGAGACCAAAAAACTCGGTGACTGCGCGCCAATCTTCCTGCGCTTTACCGCCCGCCAGCTGGTGTCGTGAGGGCAACGAATACGTCTTCGAGATTGGGCTCTTCGATCCGTAAGTCTTTGATCCGCACGCCAGAACCCATAGCCTGAGACAATAAGGCCTCAACACTATGTTCATTTGGACGATAGTGAATGGCCAAAGCACCATCGGGTCGCAATACGCATTCAAGATCGGTTAATCCCGCTGGAATTTGGGTCAAGGGCTCCATAGGCGATATCACCACAGCCTTCTTGTCGAGACGGCGCAAGATAGTGGGTGTAGGCTCGCAAGCAATCAAGCGGCCTTGATCAATAATGGCGATGTTATCGCATAGCTCTTGGGCTTCTTCGAGATAATGCGTCGTCAAGACGACGGTCACACCCCGTTCCTTATTGAGCATGGTGATATATTCCCACAAAGAGCGGCGGAGTTCGACATCGACGCCAGCGGTCGGCTCGTCCAGAATGACCACGGGTGGGTTGTGAACTAGTGCTTTGGCAATCAGAAGGCGCCGCTTCATGCCACCCGACAATTGTCGCGAATAGGTGTCGCGTTTGTCTGCCAGCCCTACCGCTTCCAGCAATTCCATGGAGCGTCGCTCTTTCGGCGGTACGCCATAGAATC
>CALRLV020000163.1:0-6864 GCA_943368895.1 Ferrovibrio terrae | reverse complement strand
GATAGGCTTTGGCAAAATCTGGACGGCCAATGCCACAGCTTTCCGCCAGCCGCATCAATTTGCCTTCCAACCCGATGGAGCGCTTGTTGATCGTATAAAGCTGTTCAACAAGAGCCTCGATCCGCGCATTGTTAAGCTTGAGGCTTTTGAGTTCGTCGATGATGCTGTTCTGCAGCGCATCCATAGCGGCCATATCATCATCAGTGATGGATACACCGCGAATACGGGCGTCGAGCGAGCGATCCTTTAAGGCACGGAAAGCGTCAAAGTGGGCAGCAACCGTATCGAGGATGCCCATGATGCCATCGCGAAGCTCGCCTTCCATGGCCGACATGGAAAGCGCAGCGCCTTCGTCTTCTTCGGCTTCGGCGCGGGCCGCACGTGCAGCGCGAGCCCCATCTTCATCATCTTCGTCATCACTATTGGAGATGACTTCTTCTTCTTCCTCTTCCTCTTCCTCGACCACGGGTGGCGCATTTTCCGCCCCATAGGTCGCTTCAAGGTCGATGATTTCGCGCAAGAGAACGCGACCCGTCTGCAATTCGTCGCGCCACACCATGATGGCTTCAAACGTCAGCGGGCTTTCGCACAAGCCGCGGATCATCGCGTCGCGACCTGCTTCGATGCGCTTGGCGATGGCGATTTCGCCTTCGCGCGACAAAAGCTCTACCGCGCCCATTTCCCGCAAATACATGCGGACGGGATCGTCGGTGCGGTCCTGGCCTTCTTTGGTGTTGCCGGTTTGAATAACGACAGCAGAGCTGGACGACGAGACGGTAGCAACTTCGCCACCTTCTTCCTGCGCATCTTCTTCGGCTTCAATCAGATTGACGCCCATCTCGCTCAATTGCGCCATCACGTCTTCAATCTGCTCAGACGTGAAATCTTCCGAGGGTAGAATTTTGTTGAGTTCGTCGACCGTGACCCAGCCACGTACTTTCCCTGCTTTGATGAATTTCTTCACCGCAGCATTGTTTAAGTCCAGAAGTGGCGCATCGGGGGTCTCTGCGGATTGCGCTTCTTCAACTTTTTCTACCATGAATGTGCCGCCTCTTGGTTCCGCCATGTCGTCACATGACGCACCTGATTGCCATAATAAATCCCTGCCAGCCTGTCATTGAAAGACAATCTGTCACGAACCCGAATTTCCTGCCCCTATAGCCGATCTTTTTCAAAAGGTCAGCTAGTGGTGCCTGTCCTGTTTGCCGTTGAAAACAACGGCACGGCCCGCCCGTACTGCTTGAAGCACGCGCCGACTTTCTAATCTTCTGCCGGCAGAGAGAAACCCTCTCCCCCGACGATGGATACTCCAGCAGAGCTGGTCTCATCGGCGCGCAGCGCACGGCGCTCACCAACCAGACGCTTCAGCCGCTCAAACGCTGCTTCATCGCCACTGCCTGCCGCGGATACGGCTTCGGCTGCGTCCGACGCCAGAGCCCGATGGGTCTCCAAACGTTGAAGCGCGATCAGCCAAGCACGCTTGGCCTCCTCCACGCTTAGCTCAGGCCGCGCGTGGGGGTTGACCGGCGACCGACGCGCTTCATCGAGAAAGCGCACAGCTTCGCTTTGACCTAATTGGTTCAGATGGAGACGAACGCTCTCAAAATCAATAGTCGTTCCCGCATGATGCAGGTCTAAAAGACCGTGACGCAGCAAATTCAGACCTTGATGGTCGAGAACAAGGCCCGCAAATGCCTCTTCATGGCCGTCAAGAAGCTCAGGCCGTAGCAAGGGGGCTGTGACGAGGTCTACCAATGTCCGCTTCGGACGCACGGTTCCTGCTTTGATTTTCAAGCGTAATTCGGCTGTCGCGCTGCCGATGGGCCCGGTGTCGCCCCCCTTCCCGCGTGCCTTGGGAACAAATGCAGGTCGGGCGGCAGGGGCAAACAATGCATCAAGATTGCGGCGCATGTCTTCATTGAGTTCGCGCTGCAAATCAGGGTCGGTTACTTGGCCTGTGAGCTGCCGCAAGCGCTTGCGCAGGCCTGCACGGGCCTCTGCAGTCACCAAGGGCTCTCGCTCTTGTTCGCGTTGGAATAAAAAGCTGCCGAGTGCCAAAGCCGATTCGAGCACGGCTTCGATGCCTGCCGCGCCTTTGGCCTTGATCATATCGTCGGGGTCTTGACCTTCGGCCAAAAAGCCAAACGCCAAGGTCTTGTCGGCCGACACCAGCGGCAACGCCCTGTCGAGCGCGCGCTCTGCCGCCTTAAGGCCTGCTTTATCGCCATCAAAGCACAGGATGGGCCGCTTGGACGCTTTCCAGATCAACCCTAATTGGTCTTCAGTGAGAGCGGTGCCTAAAGGTGCCACAGCCGCAAAGCCCGCACGCTCCAGCGCAATCACGTCCATATAGCCTTCGGCGACCAATATGGGCTTGTCCTTGGCGGCAGCGCGGGCTTGGGCATAGCGATAGAGGTTGCGGCTTTTGTTGAAGACGGGGCTATCGGGGCCATTGAGATATTTGGGTTGCCCATCGGGGTCGAGCGTGCGGGCACCGAACGAGACCGTACGATCCCGTGTGTCGGCAATGGTAAACATCACCCGGCCACGGTAAAAATCAAACGGGCTGCTGCCATCATCGGGCATCTTTAACAGGCCTGCATCGACCAGATCGGCCAATTGGTGGCCCCCTTGGGTCAACCGATCCTTCAGCCAAGTCCGGCTATTGGGGCTAAAGCCCAGACCGAAACGATCCCAATCGGCTTCATTCAAGCCACGCTTGGTCAGATAGGCACGCGCCTTAGCGCCTTCCGGGCTGCGCAGCGCTTGGGCAAAGGCGGCACGTGCGGCATCCAAGGCATTGGTGAGACGCTTGGCTTGATCGTCCTTGGTGACGGCTTCTGGGTCGCGGGCGGGCAATGGGATACCCAGGTCGCGGGCCAAACGCTCAACCGCTTCGGGGAAAGGCACATTTTCAGTCGCGATGATAAAGTCGATGGCATTGCCATGCTGGCCACAGCCAAAGCAATGATAGGTACCCTTAGCGTCGACCGCATGGAAACTGGGCGTCGCTTCATTATGAAACGGGCAACAGGCCCACATATCGCCGCGCGAAAGATTGGACTTACGCTTATCCCACGTCACTTTACGACCGACCACATCCAGAATGGAGGCGCGCGTCAGCACTTCGTCGAGAAAGGGGCGGTCAAAGCGGGACATCGACAAGACAATGGGGCTTAGAACCCGAATCATCAAGCCCACGCTCCAGCCCTGTCACTTGAGTTTGAAGTGGCGGATCAATTTCGCACTTGAACTGGCTTTTTGGGGTCGGTAGAGACACGTCAAGTTTATCTCCTGCCCTCCCCCATTAAGGTTTAAAGCCCATGAAATCTTTTGCCCTAGCGCCTGCCGTTCTGGCCCTATTACTTGCCACCCCGAGCTTTGCCAGCGAATTGCACGGCACGCGCTGGTTGACCGCCAATGGTAGCGGCATCATCCGCTTGGAGGCCTGTGGTAACAAAACCTGTGGCCGCATTGTTGGACCGGGGCCAAAGGCCGACAAAAACGCCCCGACGACCGACACAAAGAATCCAGACCCCAAATTGCGCTCTCGCCCGATTGTTGGCTTGGCAATTTTAACAGGCTTCACAGCCCAAGCCGATGGGAAATATATCGGCGGTCAGATTTATGACCCCACCGAAGGCAAACTCTATCGCAGCGAGTTTCGCATGAAGCGTGGCGGTAAGTTGGAAGTCAAAGGCTGTGTTGGCCCGATTTGCATCGGCCAAACCTGGACGCCCGCCTCCTAAAACCTGGCGTCGTAAAACAAGAAACCCCGCCTTCGCGCAAAACGAAGGCGGGGCTTTTCGATCGGTCCGGGTCGCCGTGGCGACCTGGATAAGGCTTACATATGTTCCAGCATATATTCCGCGCCGGAAACCTTATATTCCGCTGGGGCTTCTACGAACAAATGCGTCACGACGCCATTGTCGGCCACCAGCGAGAAGCGCTGTGAGCGCACGCCCATACCAAACTTCGACGCATCCATTTCAAGACCAATCGCTTTGGCGAAATTGCCGCTGCCATCGGCCAGCATGATGATCTCGTCGCTTACCCCTTGATCCTTAGCCCAAGCGCCCATGACGAACACATCATTCACCGACAAGCAGGCGATAGCGTCGACGCCTTTCGCGGCCAATTCGGCGGCCTTTTCCTTATAAGAGGGCAGATGCTTGGCCGAGCAGGTTGGCGTGTAAGCGCCAGGGACAGCGAACAAAGCGACCTTTTTGCCAGCAAAAATGTCGGCCGTGGTGCGCGGGGCTGGACCGTCAGCGGTTGGGACCATGAAGGTTGCGTCGGGAAGGCTGTCGCCTACTTTGATTGTCATCTGTCGTTCTCCATCATGGCGGCCAAACCATCGTTTCGCCAAAGGGCGTCTGCGCCAGCCGCATGTCTGCTAGATAATCTATCGCCTCTGTGATTCAAAGATATGACCATGAACAAATATGAGCGCTAATCTGGGCGTAAACTCTGGACATAGCTTTCTGTCCATTTTGGCCATTCTAGCTGCAGGGTGCGACAATTTGGACCAGTTGCAGCCCGAAAAAATTAAAATTCAGACTAGACAGCAAAGGATTTTGGCAACACGATTACTATTATGAGAAACTCGTTGGTCGGACGCTTCCTGATTGCCACCCCTTCGATGGCAGACCGTCGTTTTAAACGCTCGGTGATCCTCGTGTGCGACCATGACGAAACCCACGCGATGGGCATTGTGATCAATCGGGCAATGCCGCGCCTCATGTTGCCAGACCTTCTCGACCAATTGGGAATTGATTGCGCGATCCGCGTCCCGTCTATCCCTGTATTAGATGGCGGGCCATGTCAGCGCGACCGTGGCTTTGTGCTGCACACCGATGACTGGTCGAGTGATGAGACGACCCAGCCCATTATGGGTGGCCTGCGCATGACGGCCACACGCGATGTGCTGCAGGCCATCGCCCAAGGCATTAAGCCCAGTCGCGCAACCTTGGCTTTGGGCTATTCAGGTTGGGATGCAGGCCAGTTGGAAGCCGAAATCAAGGACAATGCCTGGCTCGTCACAGAAGGCGATATTGATGCGGTCTTCGCTACCGCTAATCTGGACGACAAATGGGAAGATGCCATCAGCCGCTTTGGGCTGGAGCCTTGGCAGATATCTCAAAATGCCGGGCGGGCGTAGGGTGTCATCCCGCTAGGAATGCACCACATTGATGGGGTATTTCCCCCCGCCATGTCATCCCCGCCGAAGCGCAAGCGAAGAGCGGAGACCTCCATGAGTTTACGGTAGAAGGTCTGGGACTAGGCTTCGCCGTCCGGGATGACAACTTTTGGGGCTTTTCCACTTCAACAGCCTTTGCCGCAGGCTGTGCCTTCGCAAAGGCTTTGTTCGAGGTTGGGCGCGCAAAATGGGGAGTCAAGGGGCGCGCTCCGCGCGTCAGCGAAGTCGATTTCACTTCTTGACCCCGCATCTTGCGCAATAAGAATTGTCGGACGGCTTCAAGGCAAGCGAAGTGCGCCCTGAAGCCGATCTAAGTTTAGCTTTTGGTCTGCTTTGCGCCAAACTAGGTCAATAACGAGCAATTCGCGCAAGCCCGAAAGCGGACCTTCGTTGGGAAGAATTGCAGGCGCGCGATGAATAAAGTTTTGGGCACACCGTTCGAGATAACTGCACAAAGACTAAATTAACCGAAGCAAATTTCTCTCTTTGATTGAGCAGAGAGGAGTGCCTATGCAAAAGCTTCCATCGGGTGGAGCACCGCTTACAAATCTAGAGCCTGCGATTCTGTTCAGCGACGACCGAAAGGTCATCGCCGCTTCGCCCTATCAAATGGATTGGAATGATATCAGGGCCCGGTTCGCGACAACGCCCTATCGCCAGGCCATGGCCGACAAATTTGAAGCTTGGGCAAGGCTTGCTACAGAGGCCCTGTTCATCGAACAGATTTGGCTGGGGGGCAGCTTTTGCTCGGATAAGGATTTTCCTAAGGACATTGATGTTGTCTTATTCTTTCGTCATCCTCGGCCCCTCTTTAAGCCAGAGGAGCGCGACCAATTTCTTTATGACAATTCCAGCATTTTTGACCGCGCCTTGGTTCAGGAACAGTTCGGCCTCGATTTGGCTTCTATTGCCATGGACATTAGCCGCATCGCACTGGTGAATTTCGCTGCCTATTGGGCGATGGTTTATTCAAATGGGCCAGATGGGACACGACGCGCTTTCTACTCAGTCCCCGGGGAATCCCTGCCTCGAAAAGATACCTAAAGGATAAAAATGCCTCAATGGATATCTTAAGTAAAACTTAACCAACTCACGGCAATTTTATCAAAATTGATTATCTGTACCTCATATGAGGAGATTTGCCATGACTGGTGTGAATCCGTTCAATTTCAGCTGGAATCTTGGTGGCCTAAACTGGAATGCTTGGGGGGAACCCAATGCAGTCGGCATCGACGACGCGCCACCTGCCACTAACCCACCTCTACCGCCACCGCCTCCGCTGCCCCAAGCGACCGACACAGTGACGATCGGCTCAAACTTCACCTTCGATCTCGGCTCTTACCAACCTCCCCCCGGTTGGAATATTGACGAGTATCTGAACCTTCAGTTGCCCATTGAGAGCGAAGAAATCTTCTATGAAATTGACCTCCAAGACCCCTCTTTCTGGCTGAGCGATAGCGATAAATTTCCAGAAGGTCGCAATCGGGAGTTAACCGAAGAGCAGGCGACCGCGATTGATTTTGAGACCTACAACAATTCACTAGCCAAAGCGCTTGGTGTGCCGTGGCCCAAATATCAAGTGGAAGTGGAAGGCGCGAGGGAGGAGTTCTTAAACTCAATCGTTCAATCCCATCACCAAGGCGGCAGCTATTTTTTCAGTTTAG
>CALRLV020000162.1:0-6899 GCA_943368895.1 Ferrovibrio terrae | reverse complement strand
CCAACCGCGTGGCAACCATCAACAACTCGCAAACCAACAACCAGTTCGTTTCCGCGACCTTGAACTTGGGCACTGCAACCTCTGCTGTGAACAACGTCCGCGACGTGACCGCAACTTCAGCTGCGATTGCTAACTCGGCATCGAACACGATCCGCAACACCACTGCTGACGCAACCAACATCAACAACTACCAAGCTGCTTCGGGTGGCGTTCAGTCGCGCCTGAACAGCAACATCAATGGTGTGACTGGCAACGTCAATCAAACCGCAGCAGCGATTGGTAACACCTTCACTGCCGATATCACGGGCCCAATTGGCACCATCAACAACACCCAGCGTTACTGGGGTGATGTGAACACCCAATTGAACACCAAGGTTGAGAATGTCAGCGGCGATGTCGTCGGCACCGCAGCTGCAATCTGCAACACCGGCACGGTGACCAGCACGAACGCAGCGTCAATCAATGCGAACAACAACCAAGCTTGTAACATCGACCCAAGCGCAACCACGAACGCATTGATCCAAAACGTTGGCGGCAAGGTCAATCTGACCACCGCTGCAATTGGCAACACCTTCTCGTTGACCACATTGCCAACGGCAACTTTGAACGTGAACAACCTGCAGCAGAACGGCGCGATCAACGTCGCAACTGCTAACTTGACCTTAGCGAATGTGGCTGGCGACATCGCTCTGACCACGGCTGCCATTGGCAACAGCTTCACCGTCTCTGGCGGCAACTAAACCTCTCGCAGGCTGAAGTTCAGCCTCGTAGACAAAACGATAGGGCCAATCTGCCATGCGGCGGGTTGGCCTTTTTCTTGGCCGGATATCTAACCAGCCTCAAACGTCTCAACAGCCGTCATTAAGGCAGCAATGAGATGACGCTCTTCCTCAGTCAGGTCCGGATGCCAGATATTGAAGATCAGGACGACGCGTGTCCCAGTCCCTTGATTGCGGGCTTCATGCTCAATTGTGTCATCAAACACCCAAGCTTTGCCGCGCTCCCACAAACGGACTTGATTGCCGACCCGGAACCAACAACCATCAGGAACTAACAGCGGCAAATGGCACACCAAACGTGAATTCAGAAAGCCCGTATGCGGGGTAATCCAAGCGCCGGGCGTCAGTTTCGAAAACAAGACAAAGGGCGCGCGCCCCTCAATCCTCTCCAACGGCACCCCATCCAATGCCGCCAATGTTTTCGGGCATCTTTCGGCTAAGGGGCTTTGGTATTTGCCGTCACGAATGAGATAAGCCGCCGTCCAATCCTCAACCGAGGAGACTTGTTCCTTGCCGGAACTGGCTACGACATGGGATGATTTTTCGGCTTCAACCTCGATATAGGGCCCAAAATGTGTGCCCTCTTCGAGGATGGGCATTAGCTCTGAACACATATCATCTGTTGCCGCTTCAACCCCGTCTAACCAAGGAAAGCGGGCGCGGTCGTAAAACTCAATCGCGGGCAATTCGGGGAAAAAATAAGCCCTCGGGGTCGGAACATAGCGCTGCTTGCGACCGGTCAGAATGTCGAGACTGTCGCCAAAGCGGCGGCTGGATCGCGCCGGATGAAAGCCAGCTTTTTCCACCTCGGCCAACAAATAATCACTGAGACCCTGTTTCAGCTTGGCGTGGGCGTCGCGTGCTCGGTTGAGTTCAGCTTCTATCTGGGGCGGTAGGCCCGCAAGGTCTGGCACCAAGATTTCTAGATGGGCGTAAAAGCCCATGGCAGCCCGCCTGCGACCTAAGGCGACAAGCGCATCGGCCTTTATCAAATTCGCGCGAATGTTATCTGGGTCAAGCTCCAACACTTGGGTAACGGCTGCGACCTCGTTTTGCCGGTCACCTGCCGCCTGATAAGCCATCGAGAGGGCCAGCCAGACGGCACTATCTGCCGCCCCAGCCGCAACGATCGACTGAAACTTGCCAATGGCGGTGGCCGGATCACCAGCCCGCAACGCTTGCATGCCCGCCTGCCCAGCCGCGTCGATTGCAGCCGGGCTCATGGCGGCCCCGTGTGTCGTCATCCAATCATCTCTCGCAGCTTAGGCCCACATGGCCCGTTTCCCCTTATCTTCCGCCAGCCGGAGCATAGGTTTCCAGCCACTTTTTGACTTCCTCATACCAGAACAATGAATTTTGGGGCCGAAGTACCCAATGGTTCTCGTTAGCATAATAGATTAATCGCGACGGTACGCCTTGCTTTTGCAGGGTATTGAACAACTCAATCCCGTGATTGACTGGTACGCGCAGATCCAACTGACCATGAATGACTAAGGTAGGGGTTTTGAAATTCGCCGCCATCATATTCGGGCTGATGGCTTGGAACTTCGTGGGGTCTTCCCACGCTTCATAATAACGGTTTTGATTGGCCCCATAATCGGCCCCAATCTGGGTGTATTGATTATAGACGGGGGCGTGGGCCACCAAAGCCTTAAACGGATGGGGCCGGCCCAGCAGGACGGTAGCAAGATAACCGCCATAGCTGCCGCCTGCAGCAACCATACGCTCTGAATCTACCCATTTTTGCGCCTTCAGATAGTCCGCTGCGGCCAAGGTATCTTGATAAGGCAACGTGACCCAATCAGGCTGGATGGCATCGGTGAACGCGTCGCCAAAGCCCGATGAGCCATGGAAATTATGCCAAGTCGTGACATAGCCCCATCCAGCAAAGACTTGCGCATTCCAGCGGTAGGACCATTGATCGGTAATGCCGACATGAGGTCCACCATGGAGGAGGAACATCACCGGATACTTTTTGGAAGCATCAAAGCGGGGTGGCTTTACCACCCACATTTGAATGTCTGCCCCATTGCCGCCGCGATAGGTGACTGATTCCACTTTGCCCATCTCGACATTGGCAAGCAGGCCATCATTGAAACGGGAAAGCTGTGCCGTCTGCCCCGTTGCGCCGTCAATCCGCACCAAGGTGGCCGGACTAGAGAAACTCGCCTGCAACCCGACCAAACCGCGACCAGCAGCGGCAATCCCGGCAAAGTCGCCATCCTTGGTGATGCGACGTGGCGTTGCCCCACTTAAGTCCATTTTGAACAGACGGCGTGTTGGTCGATCTTCGGCAATGACCCAAAGTGATTTGGAATCGGGTGCCCAAGTAACTTCAGAGGCCGACCAATCCCAATTGGCCGACAAATCGCGCGGCCCAGCCTCTGCTGTTTGCCGATCCAGCAGCATCACACGTTGGCGGTCAGAGGCCGCAACAATGACATTGGAGCTCCAGCTCAAATAGCGGCCATCGGGGCTATAATGCGGCTCATTATCGCCAGCCAAATTTGCGCTGGTTAGATTGCGAAGCGCGCCAGTGGCTAAGGAAAGCGTCAAAACATCCGAATTCGGGCGGGTGCCTGTGGTATCGCTTTCACTTACGAGCGCAATTTCTTGACCGTCTGGCGCGATGTCATAATCCTCAGCTCCGGGTGTGCGAAATTCAATCGCCACACCTGCTGGGCGAGTAAGCGCGACCGGGTCCCCAGCATTGATGGAGATAGCATAGAGGTGGGCCTGACGCTCATCGAGGAAATGATCCCAATAGCTGATGGGCGCTTTGTCCCAGACCCGGGCTTGCATGGTGGTAGAAGCGCGCTCTTTCAGGCGCTTGCCTTGTTCTTCCCAAGTTTGCAGATCGGTCCAGACCGAACTGATGAAAGCGATCTTCTGGCTATCCGGAAACCATTTGGGGGCCGATACCCCTGTTGGTACACCTGTCAGACGGCGGGCTTCACCGCCATCTGGGGCAATAAGGTAAAGCTGGTTGGCACTGTCTGAACCGCGCTTTGAGACAAAGGCAATCCACTTTCCATCGGGGCTCCACACAGGGGACAGGTCATTGCCTTCGCCACTGGTGAGTTGACGGCCGCTTCCGGTCTCTGTGGAAATCACCCATAAAGCGGTAAAGCTGCGGTCGTTATCTGCATCAAAGCGGGTGACTGTCACGACCGAAAATTTGCCATCGGGCGATAGAGACGGCGGGCCCACGCGCTGCAATTGCCACATGAGTTCCGGCGTAAGCGGCCCTTTGGCGGGACTGGTTTGCGCAACCGACTGCCCTGCCCAAGCCAAACCAAAAGCCACTAGGCTAAATAAGCCCCAGTTTCCTAATTTCCCCACGTGCGCTTCCCCCGGCCAAAAACTTTTCCGATCTTTTCTAAGCAGATCACGTCTGAAAGCTAGGTCGGAGGCCATTTCGTGAAAAGAATTTTCACACACGCCCGCAGCCAGACAGGGCCAAAAAAAGGGCAATTTATGCGCCTTTCGGCGCAATCCCACACCAAAGGCCATTATGCTTACGAGAAATTTACTGCAAAACCGCGCTAGGTTGCTTGGCTTAGGACCATACACCCTCACGGACTTCACCAAATTTGAGCTATCTTTGACTAAAAAAGTGGGTCAGACAGGCAGAAATTCTATGCTTTGTTTCAAAATTCCCCTTTAAACCTTCAGATTTATCGGTCCCTCAACACATTCACGTTCGGGGACCACCGATGAAAACTATTCTTCTTTCCATGACCGCTGTTGCAGCCTTCATTCCTTGTGGCGCAGCATTTGCCCAAACTGCAAAGCTTCCAACGGGCCAAGAACTCGCTTGGTCATCTGCTGCATCACGCGTCGGTGCCTTTAAGCCGCGCCCTTGGGCAGCGAGGGGCACCAATGTCACCATCGCCATCATCGATTCGGGCATCCGCCGCGATCATATCGACTTTGCTGGTGCGATCACGGGCGGCTATAATGCTTTCACCAATCTGACGGGCACTGCCGCCGTCAATGACACCAGCGGCCATGGCACACATGTGGCCTCACTCGCTGCGGCCCGTGCCAATGGTGTTGGCATGGTAGGTGTTGCCTCCAACGCGCGCATTTTGCCTGTGCAGGTTTTCCAAGGTTCTTCCACCTCGGACTTCTTTGTGGCGCGCGGCATTAACTACGCCACCAGCCAGCGGGCTTTTGTGATGAACTTAAGCTTGGGTGGCTCTACCATGAGCCCAACCATCCGCACGGCCTTACAAGGCGCGCAAGCAGCTGGTCTCTTGATGGTGATTGCAGCTGGTAATGAAGGCCTAGCCAATCCATCTTTCCCTGCCCGTCACGCCTCTGAAGCTTGGGCAAAGGGCCAAATCATCGCCGTTGGCGCGGTTGACGCAAATAATGTCATTGCCAGCTTCTCCAATCGGGCAGGCGACGCTCGCAACTTCTATTTGGTGGCTCCTGGCGTCAATCTGATTGGGGCCTATCCAACCGCGACCAACGCTTATGCCTATATGAGCGGCACTTCCATGGCCGCGCCCGTGGTGGCAGGTGCAGCTGCCGTCGTCAAAAGCGCATGGCCCTATCTGACCGCGCCGAAGGTCGCCGAAGTCCTGTTTGTGACGGCGACAGATTTGGGCGTAAAGGGCATTGACCCGATTTATGGCCGTGGCCTCCTCAATCTCGAGCGAGCACTTCTGCCTGTTGGTACGGTCACGACGGTCAGCTCGGCTGGCACGACCCCATTGGCCTTAGCGCCTTCGACCAGCGGTGCCGTCGCCATTGGTGCCAAGTCGCTCGCCGGTGAAGGTGGCGCATTTGAAGGCGTGGTGTTTGACGCCTTTGGTCGCGACTTTGCCTATGACTTTGCGACCAAAGCGCAAGATTTGCGGCCAGACTCGGTCTCGATCCTCGCCACAACCTTGACCAACCGCATGCAAGCGACATTGGCCAGTGTGGCAACACCCAGCGGCACGTTGTCTTTGATGGCAGCCCCGGCTCAAACAGTTGGTGGCGATACCAGTGGTGGCCTCCATTTTGTTGGCAACCAAGGCCAGTCTTGGGCGGTTGCCATTGGCCAAGCCTCCCCCATTCTGGGTGCGAGCCTATCCCCCGGTGCAGCGCCCAGCGCCCGCCTGCTGGGCTTTGCCGATCACACAGCCTTGTTTGAAGGCACCACCGCCAGCGTGGCGAGCCAGCGGAAATTGGACAATGGTGTCAGCCTGACTTTTGGCGCGCGCTTGCAAGGCGAACAATATAAGCGCCGCGGTCTGAACTGGACGCCCAATGCCACCAGCCAAGCCAGCAGCGTAGAAGCCGCCCTCAGCCGTCAGTTTGACCGCCTGAGCCTTGGTGCCAGCGTCGTGGCCATTCAGGAAAGCCAAGGTCGCTTGGGGGATGTGGATAGCGAGCTGTTCGGTCTGTCAGGCCCTGCCCGCACCTTTGCCGTCCAAACTGATGTGGCATGGGCCTTGTCGGACAAAGCCTCGCTCAGCGCCCGTATGACGCATTCACAAACCGCTTCACAAATGGGTGCGGGCGCGAGCTTGGTCAGCTCGATCAGCGCAACCGAAGCCACAGCTTACGCGATCAACTTCGCCCAGCGTGACCTTTTGGCCAAAGGCGACCAACTCGACCTCGCCATCGGCACACCGCTGACCAGCCGCAGCGGCATAATGAATTTGTTCTTGGCGACCGGGGCTGATTCTGAAACCGGCGCGCCTATCATGACCCGTCGCGGCATCAGCCTCGCCTCCAAAACGCCAGAGCAACGGTTTGAAGCGGTCTATACCCGGACCTTGAGCCAGGATTCCGCCCTCGCCTTCGCCATCATGGCGCGTCAAGATGCCGATGGCATTGCGGGCAAAGAAGATCAGGCCATGATGATCCGCTATCAGACCAGCTTCTAAACAGCGCCACGGTTCCCAAACCACGAGCCCCGCGATTGGCAAGTCCAGTCGCGGGGTTTGGTGTTTTTAGGCTATAAGGATTGGTAGGGACGGCCGGACTTGAACCGGCACGGATTGCTCCAACGGATTTTAAGTCCGGTGCGTCTACCTATTTCGCCACGTCCCCATCTAGGCGCTTTGTGCGTCATACGCGCTTTTTGAGCAAGAGTGTCATGATGTAATCCATCGGCTTTCT
>CALRLV020000161.1:0-6928 GCA_943368895.1 Ferrovibrio terrae | reverse complement strand
ATGTGGGGCGGGCGGGGTGACCTTAGCCCGGAAGGCAATTTCTCTGGCTTGATTGATCGTTTGGTTTTGGGGCCACATATGTGGAAAGGCTCCCCCTATTATGATCCAGAAGGCCTTCTCTCTACCCTGCCCTCGATTGCGACGTGCTTGTTTGGGGTGTTGACCGGGCAATTGATCCAGTCGCCAAAATCCAACGATGCCAAGGTGGCAGAAATGTTGGTATGGGGCTTCGTGCTGTTGACGCTTGGCTGGATGTGGGGTGGTGTTTTCCCCATCAATAAGGGGATTTGGACCTCTTCCTACGCCCTCTTCATGTCCGGCATGGCGATGTGCGTTTTGGGCGTGTGCTATTGGTTGATCGACATTAAGGGCAGCAATTGGTGGACCAAGCCGTTTGTGATCTTTGGCGTCAATGCGCTAGCGCTGTTTGTCGGCTCAGGCATGTTAGGTCGGGTTTTGAACATGGTACCCGGAAGTACCGCGCCAGACGGCAAGCTTATCTCGCTGAAAGTCACGATTTATGAGGGCGTGTTTGCACCTTTGGCGAGCCCGATGAATGCCTCGCTTCTGTTTGCCATTTGCTTCATTGGCTTGTGGCTGTTCTTGATGTGGCTGCTTTACCGGAAGAACATCTTCATCAAGGTCTAGTTCATCAGGCTCTGGGCTGCAAAGTCGGGCGAGCGTTAAGCCCGCAAACCACCATCGCTGACTTTGGCATCGCGGCCCAAAGCCTGCAGCACCGTCTGCACGATCCCTTCAGCATCGAGACCAGCAAGGCGGTATTGCAGCTCTGGCTTGTCATGTTCTTGGAAGATGTCCGGCAAAGTCAAAGTCCGCACCTTTAAACCACGATCAAGCAAGCCATCGCTTGCTAAGAAATGCAGCACAAAGGCCCCAAAGCCACCAACAGCGCCCTCTTCAATCGTGATCAACACCTCATGATGGCGCGCCAATTGGCGGATCAAATCATGGTCCAAAGGCTTGGCAAAGCGCGCATCCGCAACGGTAGTTGGCAGGCCCATGGCGGCAAGCTGGTCGGCAGCCATCAGGCTTTCGGTCAAGCGCGTCCCAAACGACAAGATGGCAACGGCACCGCCCTCGCGCACAATACGGCCCTGGCCGATCTCTAGGGGGGTTAGGATCTGCGGGATTTCAACGCCAACACCCTCACCACGTGGGTAACGGAAAGCACTGGGTCGGTCGTCGATTGCCGCAGCTGTGGCCGTCATCAAGGCCAGCTCTGCCTCATCGGCGGCAGCCATCAGGACCATGCCGGGCAAGGCCCCCATAAAGCCGATATCAAACGTGCCGGCATGGGTCTGACCATCTGCGCCAACAAGCCCCGCCCGGTCCATCGCAAAGCGTACCGGCAAGGATTGGATCGCTACATCATGGACAACTTGGTCATAGCCGCGTTGCAGGAAGGTGGAATAAATCGCGGCAAAGGGTTTCATGCCATCGGCAGCTAGGCCCGCCGCAAACGTTACCGCATGTTGCTCGGCAATGCCGACATCATAGGTCCGCCCCGGAAACGCCTTGCCAAATACATCCAGGCCCGTACCCGACGGCATAGCGGCGGTGATGGCGACGATCTTGTCATCTGCGTCGGCCAGTTTCACCAAAGCGTCGGCAAACACGCGCGTATAGCTTGGCGCATTGGGCTTTGCCTTGGCCTGTTCGCCAGTGACGACATTAAATTTGACGACGCCATGATATTTGTCATCGGCGGCTTCGGCTGGCAAATAGCCCTTGCCTTTCTGGGTTACAACATGAACGAGAACCGGGCGGTCTTCGATCTTTTTTGCATTTTCCAGCACATGTACCAAGGCTTCAAGATCGTGGCCATCGATTGGGCCGACGTAATAGAAGCCAAGCTCTTCAAAGAAAGTGCCGCCTGTTGCCATGCCACGGGCAAATTCTTCAGCCTTACGGGCGGCTTCTTGCAGGGGCTTTGGGAAGACAGATGCGGCTTGCTTGCCGACTTTGCGCAAGGTGCGATAACCGGTGCCCGAAACAAGCCGCGCCAGATAATGGCTCATGCCGCCAACCGGGGGCGCAATCGACATATCATTATCATTCAAGATGACGATCAAACGCTTACTGGTCTCGGCCGCTTTGTTCATGGCTTCATAGGCCATGCCGGCAGTGATGGACCCGTCGCCAATCACGGCGACCACAACATTGTCGCCACCTTGCAGATCCCGGCTCGCACAGAAGCCTAGAGCAGCAGAGATGGAGGTTGCAGCGTGGGCTGCCCCAAACGGGTCATACTCGCTCTCGGTCCGCTTCGTGAAGCCAGAGAGGCCTCCGCCTTGGCGCAGTGTGCGAATGCGGTCGCGCCGACCTGTCAGAATTTTGTGCGGATAGGCCTGATGGCCCACGTCCCAGATAAGAATATCCTTGGGCGTATCTAAGACATGATGCAAAGCGACGGTGAGCTCAACAACGCCAAGGCCCGCACCTAAGTGACCGCCAGTTACCGAAACCGCATCAATGGTTTCATTGCGCAAATCATCGGCAACTTCGCGCAATTCGCCAATATTGAGACCCTTGAGGTCTTTGGGAGACTTAATCTTGTCGAGCGCAGGCGTAATAGGCGGCATCTGTTTCTATTCTTATTTAGTCAAACAGAGCGGCTTTGCTCTATTCTAGTCTGTGTTAGTGGGCTTATGCACGACGTTGCGTAATCGTGTCGATGATTTCGTTCAGATAATGGGCCCTTGCACCAAACATAGCTAAGTGGGCGCGGGCTTGATCGGCCAATAAGGTAACCCGCTGTTTGGCACCATCAAGGCCTAAAAGGCTCACAAATGTGGCTTTTCCTCTGCCAGCATCCTTGCCAACTGCTTTGCCAACCTCTTCGGTACTGCCTTCAGCGTCCAAAATGTCATCGGTGATTTGGAAAGCGAGGCCGACATCATGGGCATAAGCGGACAGAGCGTGCTTGGCTTCCTCGCTCGCCCGGCCCATTAAAGCCCCGACTTCAACGGCATAGGTTATCAGCATACCGGTTTTCAGGCGCTGCATCCGGGTGACAGCGGCAATATCATCGCCCAATTCCTCAGCGATCATATCCATCATCTGCCCGCCAACCATACCGCGTGCGCCAGACGCCTCGGCCAATCGTCCAACCAAGGCAATACGGATATTGGGATCTGCATGGGTCTGGGGATCGGCCAAAATCTCAAATGCGATGGTCAAGAGCGCATCGCCCGCCAAAACAGCCGTGGCTTCATCATAAGCGATGTGAACCGTTGGTCTGCCACGGCGCAAGTCGTCGTCGTCCATACAGGGTAAATCGTCGTGGATAAGCGAATAGGTGTGGATACATTCAAGCGCTGCTGCGACGCGCAACAAGCACCGCTCATCCACGCCAAATAGTCGGCCGGTTTCGAGTACCAAAAATGGGCGCAGACGCTTGCCGCCGCCCAATGCGGCATAGCGCATGGCGCTCATCAATCGGGCTTCTGGGCCCTGCACACGGGGAATCAACGTATCAAGAGCTACCGTGATCCGGTCGGCTGTTTCTTCGAGTCGTTTTTCGAGATCGACCGCTAGGTCCATGCCCTTAAACCTTATCCAATGCGTGCAGCTTCAAGGCTAACACCTTGTGGGCTCTCAACAATTTGATCGACACGCATTTGGGCACGTTTGAGCCGATCTTCGCAATGTGCTTTCAGAAGGGCACCACGCTCATAGAGGCTGATGGAGTCTTCCAAGCTCGCCTGACCAGATTCCAACTTGGCGACCAAAGTCTCCAATTCTTCTAGGGCAGCCTCAAAACTCAATTCTGCGATCGCTGCCTGCATGGTTTCTGGTTCAACCGACATTACGAAATCCCTCTATCGATTTCTTCCTAGACTGTGCAACGCCCGTGGGCAACGAGGCAATCAGATTTAATGCGGCTTGGGCCGATAGACCCGGTGCGACCAATGCGAGTCGCGCCCGTCATAAACGCAGACCCAGCCTTTAGCCAACAAATGCGGCCGCATCATGCGGTTAAACCAGCCATGCGCCAAAAGCCCAACGCTGCCTGACTTTTCCGCTTCTGCGATCAACCAGTCGGCAGCTTTTTGAGCTCGAACCTCTGCCGCCTCACGGCTTTCCTGACCGCGATGATTACCAAAGAACCATGTGATCCGTGACACCACGCCCCAAAAACGTGGCCGGAACAAGATAAAGTCGGGCAAAGCGGGTGGTGGTAAAGGCGCTTCCACAAACAGCGGATCGACAATGAGTTCGCGACCGGGTGCCGCCATCGCTGCGGTTTCAAGCGCGCGGCGTAAACTGGAAGAGACGATGGTTTTGCAGGCCTGTAAAGCTTGGATCAAGCCGTTGGGCACGACTTGGCCTTCGGCTAGGCCTCCCGCATCATATTGGGCCCACCAATCCAAATATTGGTCTGCATTAATCCAGATATGGCGATTGAGCGCAGGCCTGCCGTGGCGCGCTATGACGATCATTGGCGTATCGCTTGAGGCAACAGGCGGTGCTGGCCGTGGCGCAACACGGGTGTCTGCCTGTGATCCTAGATCATCCAATTTGGTTTCAAACACCCGCTATTTCGCCCCCAGAGCGTGGTTTGTAGTTTTGTAACGTCTGCACATGCGCCAAAACACATGCCGCTAAAGCCTGCAAGTGGTAGCCGCCCTCAAGAGTCGATACAAGTTTTCCCTGCGAGACGTCCAGTAATCGTTCAGTGATCCAGCGATAATCTTCGATTTCGAGGTTGAGGCCAGCAAGTGGGTCCTGCCGATGGCCGTCAAACCCCGCAGAGACGATCAGAATTTCAGGCTGAAAGGCCACCAAAGCCGGCAGGATTTTGCTTTCAACCCCCGCTCGCCATACGGCACCGGTGGTGGCAGCAGGCACGGGCACATTGACCAGATTGCCGGTTGCGGTCTCTTCCGCTAAGCCAGAGCCTGGATAAATGCCGCCCTGATGGATAGAGGCATAAAAAAAGTCTGGGTCGCGTTCGGCCAGTTCTTGGCTACCATTGCCGTGATGCACGTCAAAGTCCACGACAGCCACGCGCTTTAGACCATAGGTGTCCCGCGCATACAGGGCTGCAATGGCAGCAGAATTCCAAATGCAAAAGCCCATGGGCGTCTTGGCTTCGGCGTGATGGCCCGGTGGCCGTGTCGCACAAAACGACCGATCAAACGCGCCTTGCATCATGCCGTTGACGCCAGCGATCACAGCCCCCACACCCCGCTGGGCGGCTTCAATCGAGCCAGCGGACAAGTAAGTATCTGGATCAAGCTGTCGACTGCGCGCGCCTGCTGCTGGCTCCAAGCTGATGATTTCCTCAATCATGGCCCTGGGGTGCACGCGCGCAATATCGTCAATTTGGCCCAGCGGCGCTTGAATGCGGATCAAATCCGGGCATGCTGCCTCGCTTAAGGCCTCCAAGACCACCCGCAAGCGCTCCGGCGATTCTGGATGACCAGCTGGGGGGCGGTGCTCAAAACAGGCCGCATGGGTGATGAGGGCGGTTTTTCCCATGAGTTTGCCGATCCTTTAGCTATACCTTCGATCGTTCGCTTTGCTGCGTGGCTATCCTACTTTAGGCTAGTCCGTCTACCGGACCTGCGCAAACCGATCCACATAATCCGTCATGATGCCATCTGCACCGCGCCCAATCAGGTCGCGCATCTCTTTGCGGTCGTTGATGGTCCAATATTGTACCTTGAGGCCGCGTGAGTGGGCGGTTGCGACAAAATGCGGATCGGTCAGATCAAAGCCTGCAGCATGGGTAGGAATTTGAAGCGCGACACCTGGCGAATGAACAAATCGCGATAGGCGCAAATGTGACGCGATCAAAAACAGGCGCACCTCATCGCTGGAATAGGCCGTCGCAACCTTTGGGCATGCCTTACGAAACGTCTTCATCGCGCCATCATGAAAGGAAGCCACAATCACCCGATTGGTTTCGTCAAACTGGCTGATGAGTTGGCACAGACGGGTACTGGCCTCTTCATTGTCATTTTTGATCTCAATCACCCAGCGCCGCCCCGGGAAGCGCGTGAAGGCTTGCTCCAGCCTTGCGATCTTAATCCCTTTGCCGCGAAAGGATTGGCCATCAATAACTGTATGATAGCCAGAATCCGCCTGCTGCAACTCCGCCCAGGTTTTGGCGGCAATCGGCCCCTTCATGTCGGTGATGCGGTCCAAGGTGTCGTCGTGATGGAGTACCATGACGCCGTCCTTTGTCAGTTGCAGATCAATCTCCAGAACATCTGCCCCCATCGCGTCTGCCAATTGCAGGGCTTCGAGCGTATCCGGGGGGGCGTGGCCCTGCCCGCCACCATGGGCGATGTTTTCAATCGCGCGGGGTTTTAGCCCGGCAAAATAGGGATGTTCTACCGGGGCCGGGGCCGGCCAAGCGGCTATGACCGACAACGCAATTCCTACCACGACCAAGACGATCCATCGACGTCGCATCACTTCACCCCTCAAGGACCCCGCCTTATGGCAAGCTCAGTTCTTATGCAGCCTGTGACATGCCATGGCTAGCGAGGCTGTTGCAAGTTGGGCTAGAAGACAGGCCCTAGTGATCTCTGCCACCCCAGAAAGAAAAAGTGCCAATGTCTTCCATGGAACCGACAAACCTGTGCCGTCTTGGCAAAAGCGACTTGATGATTACGAGCCTCGGCTGGGGCATGTGGCGCTTTGCCGGCATTGAAGTGAAGGCCGCGCAAAAGTTAGTCGAATCGGTTTTTGAGGCCGGTATCAACTTCTTCGACACTGCCGATATTTATGGCTTTAAGAACCCACAAGTGGGCTTTGGCGACGCTGAGGCTTTGTTGGGTGAGGTATTCAAGCAAGCACCTAGCTTGCGGTCCAAAATGGTTCTGGCAAGTAAGGGCGGGATCATCCCACCAACACCTTATAATTCAAGCTATGACTATCTGGTCAAGGCGTGCGA
>CALRLV020000160.1:0-6945 GCA_943368895.1 Ferrovibrio terrae | reverse complement strand
CCGCTGGGGCCTTTGGTGATTTTGTAGGGAACCAGATTGATGTCCTTCTTGACCATCGGATCGTCAAACGTGCGGCCGACAAGGCGCTTGATGGCGAAGAAGGTTTGTTCTGGGTTCGTGACAGCTTGACGGCGAGCAGGTTGGCCAATCAGGCGCTCTCCATCTGCAGCAAAGGCGACGACCGACGGCGTGGTGCGTGCACCTTCAGAGTTTTCAATCACTTTGGCCGATTTGCCGTCCATGATGGCTACGCAGGAATTGGTGGTCCCGAGGTCGATACCGATGACTTTGCTCATGTTCTTCAAGTCCCTTAAAAGCGGACACCGATCTTTTTGTCCCCCATGCGGAAGCCCAAAAGAACGGCTATGTTGTTTTGCCAGTAAAATGCCCGTGAAGGGCGCTGAGGCTCATATGGTGTCGCAGTCTTGGACCGCAAGGCTAGAAGGTGAAATGCGTGCGCAACCAATTGCATTCGGGTTTTGACTTCCATCCCGCCTATCTGGATCGGGCAGCCCAAGAAGGCCTATTGGCGACCTTGGCACCCTTGATTGAGGCTGCGCCCTTCTTTCGTCCAAGCATGCCAAGGACTGGCAAACCCTTCAGTGTCGAGATGACTAATTTGGGTCCACTCGGCTGGGTGTCGGACCGCGATGGCGGCTATCGCTATCAAGCCACCCATCCCTTCACGGGCCAAGCGTGGCCAGCCATTCCAAAAGTCCTTCTCGATTTGTGGCAGGCGGTAACCAATTACCCCGCCCTGCCGCAGGCCTGCCTTGTTAATCACTATCGAGACGGGGCCAAGATGGGCTTGCATGTCGATGCCGACGAGCGTGACCGTGCCGCCCCCGTTGTCTCGATCTCCCTCGGTGACAGCGCGGTGTTTCGTCTCGGCGGGGCGGCACGCGGTGGACCGACATCGTCCTTGAAGCTCAGTTCTGGCGACGTCGTTGTGCTGGGCGGTGCCTCACGACATTTCTATCACGGCATTGACCGGGTGTTGACGGGTTCTTCGACCGTGGTGCCAGGTGGTGGACGGATCAATCTGACGATGCGGGTGGTGGGTTAGAAGGTGAAGTCCCGTGTCTCGAGCGGAACATCCAGAGGATTGCCCAATTCGGCAAGCGCGGCTGCGACTTTTGGACGGGTCAAGATTTCCCGAAAAAGCACATCCCATTTGGCGGCCTCTGCCCCGATTTCTCCGCTGGGTTGGCGCAGGGCTTGGGCATGCACCAGGGCTTCCGAACGGGTGTCTGGATTTTGAAGAAGGGCTAGATAGGCCGCCTCCATACCCTCTAAATTGCCAATACAGGCTTCAAATACAAGAAGATTCCGTTCACCATACTTGCCGATTTCCGCCAAACTGCTCCGCACTTTCGCGGCCTCAGTCTCATTCGCGTTTAGCCGATAGGACGAACAGCCGCGACCCGCGACAACCAGCGCCTTCCCATAAGCAGTAAGGCCATCGGAAACCAGATCAAACGTCTTTAAAGCCTCCTGATGCCGACCAATTCTAACATAATGTAGGGCAAGATTAATGGTCTGAGATGGGTCGTCATCTTTTCGCTTGCGTAACCGAGCTGCTTCAATATTGGCGGCTAAACCTTCTTCAGCCTGGCCATTGGCTTCAAGGGCCCGACTTTTTTCCGAGTAAAGCCAGGGCAATGTTTCAGCATAATCCACAAAGGACGATGGTGATTTTTTGGCTAAGTTAATCGCCTTATCCAGTGTGGCAATGGCTGCATCTGGGCGCTTCATCCAGCGTTCTACCATCGCCAGACTAACGTAAGGCTGAAGCTTGTCGGGGTTTGCAGCAATCTCGCGCTGGTTAAGATCAAGCCGCGCTTGGGCGATGGCGTTCACGTCTTGGATGCGGGCGAAGGCAGGCAAACTACGGACATAATCAAACCGCTTGTCGACCTGGATATGCATGGCAATCTCTGGCGATGCCAAGTCCTGCATCAATTGTGAAATTAGATTGCGATCCGCTTTCATCAAAATGGCGACTACCAGATAGTCAGCTTTCAACTCAGCCGTGTCAGCTGCCCCGATCCCCTCATAATTTCCGTAAGAGATAACCTCATGCACCCGAAAAATTTTCTCATTCGGATTTGGTAATGTCCGGATTAGCTGAAGAAAACTCCACCAGCTTGTCCCATCCAACATGCCCGTGACGGGTTCATCCGGATCATCGGGGTCTAGCTTATTAAGAGCATTATAAGCGACTTCAGCTTTATCTAGATGAAGGCCTGCAAGGGCCTGGCTTATGATCGATAGAATTCGTAAATCCTCATAACGTTCAGCCTTCTCCCCAAATTCTAATACCACTTCGAATTTGTTGTTTAGGAGCGCGCAGAGGGTAATGCCAGCCGCTGTGGCTGAACTGAGTTCACTAGAATAGCCGCTATTCTCCGCCAATGTGATCAATCGACGGCCCTCGTCGACGCCCTTTAGACAACGCGGGCCTTCTTGTACCAATACGTCTGTATTGGCATTCCAAGCTTTCATGAAGCTGTTTGATTGAGCGTGAGCGCTCGTGCCGATTACACAGCTTGCAATTAAGCTTGCGAGGCTAAGAGCCGTTCGTTTGAAGCCGCTCAATCCCATCTGCCACGCCCCCACACACTACATAAACCGATGGTTGCAATGGGTTCCATGGAGGTTGAAATCTGTCCAGCGCGATGTGCAGTGAGGCGGCAGGCTGGGCTAGCCCCCTTAATCCCCACCCCGCTCAGCCGCCAAAAAGTCGCGGGAGCGCATTTCATAGAGGCGCGAAGCAGTGCGTTCAAACTCAAAGGCTTGGTCGCCCGTGCCATAAAGGCGGTCGGGCTCGGCCTCGGCACTCATGATCAGCTTGGTTTTATTCTCATAAAGCGCATCGATCAGGGTGCGGAAGCGGGCGGCTTCATTGCGCTTTTCAGGGCCCATGATCGGTACACCATCCAGCATCAGGGTCTCAAACCGTTTGGCGAGCGCTAGATAATCGTTGGCCCCAAGGGCTGCGACGCACAAATCCTCAAAGCTCATGCGGGCGCACCCGGCCGCGGCGCGGCCAATTTTTAACTCTCGGCCGGAGACAATCAGCGAGGTGGGGCGGGGTTGTGCGCCTTGAGTGAGGGCCGCCCAAGCCTGATCCATGGCGGCAAAGGCGCGGCCATCGAGTGGACTATGATAGACGGGCTGGCTCTCAAGGCGCGCTAAGCGATAGTCGCGCTGGCCATCTAGGGCGTGCAGTTCCAGCTTTTCTTCCAACATGGCAATGAAGGGCACAAAGAGTTGGCGGTTGATACCATTCTTATAGAGGTCGCGCGGGTGGCGGTTAGAGGTGGCGACCACCACGACTTGGCGCATCCATAATTGCTCAAACAAGCGGCCAAGGATCATGGCATCGGCAATGTCGGTCACTTGGAACTCGTCAAAGCACAAGAGCCAAGCCTCATTGGCAATGGCTTTGGCGACCGGTGGGATGGGATCATCGCCCGCACCCTTGACAAAATGGGCCTGCTGCTTGCGCGCGGCCGTGTCCATCGCCCGCCACGCATTCACGCCTGCATGCACCTCGGCCATGAACTCGTGAAAATGGACGCGACGCTTCTTCTCAACCGGGGCAACCTCAAAGAAGAGGTCCATCAGCATGCTTTTGCCGCGCCCCACTCCGCCATAGAGATAAATCCCCTCCGGCGCGGGCTCTGGTCGGCCAAACAAGAACCGCGCTTTGCCAGGACGCCAGTCTGTGAGGCGGTTTTGCAAGATCCCCAACAGTTCGACGGCCGCCGCTTGGGCGGGGTCAAAAGCAATCAGGCCTTGCTCGGCCTTTTGGCGATAGAGTGCCGCTAGCATTTTAAACCCTTGGAGCTGGCTAAGTCGCCGAACCCCAATGGACCTAAAGGATCGCAAGACATGTGATCGAGGCTATCCAGCATTCTTTTGACCGCGTTCTTTCCCAATGCGCAGTGCAAGCCAAACGCTGCCAACGCCATAAAGAAGTGGAAGGAATAGAAAAATTCCAAAAAAGGAGACGCTATAGGTATCGCCACCTGTTTTGTGGGTAATGTATAGGGTTGCGAGGACCATCAAATAACCCGCAACCAAGACTAGTACGGGGAAGAAGATGAGTTTGATCAACTTCTTCCAAGCTTTCTTGCGGACACACTGAATTGCTTGCCACAATAGCATAAGGTTCCCAATGCCGATGAGGAACCATGCTGTTGATAGTAACAGTTGGCCCAAGCCGATTAGATTCATGAGTTTGCTTTTGTGCCCCCACCCTCATTTCATCGTCGGGATGACAAACTCTGCCGCGCCCGCGCCTTCGGGCCAGCGGGCGGTGACGGTTTTGACCTTGGTGAAGAAGCGAACCCCCTCGGTCCCATGCTGATTGGCGTCGCCAAAGGCTGAACGCTTCCAGCCGCCAAAGCTGTGATAGGCCAAGGGCACAGGAATCGGCACATTAATGCCCACCATGCCGACTTCAACGCGGCTGGCAAACTCGCGCGCGGCGCGGCCATTGCGGGTATAGATGGCCGTGCCATTGCCATATTGATGGGCGTTGGGCAGAGCAATCGCGCTTTCAAAATCTTCGGCGCGCGCGATTTGCAGGACTGGCCCGAAGATTTCGGTCTTATAGCTGTCCATATGCGGCTTGACTTGATCGATCAGCGAGCCGCCGAGATAGAAGCCGCTCTCATAGCCTTGGAACGAGACTTTCCGGCCATCGACAACCAGCTTGGCACCTTCTTCCACCGACTTATCGATCCAGCGGATGACGTTTTGGCGGTGCTCATGGCTGATCAGCGGGCCATAATCGACGTCGGGGTCAAGGCTTGGGCCAACTTTTAGCGCTTCAACGCGGGGTTTCAGGCGTTCAATCAAAGCGTCTGCCACTTTGTCGGTCACGGGCACCGCGACGGAGATCGCCATACAGCGCTCTCCCGCACTGCCATAGCCTGCGCCGATTAGATCATTGGTCACTTGGTCAAGGTCGGCGTCTGGCATGATAATGGCGTGGTTCTTCGCCCCGCCCATGGCCTGAACGCGCTTTCCATAGGTCGCGCCCTTGGCATAAATATATTCGGCCACCGCCGACGATCCGACAAAGCTCACAGCCTTGACGTCAGGATGCTCAAGGATCGCATCCACCACCGCTTTGTCGCCATTGACCACTTGATAGATACCATCTGGCAGACCGGCTTCTTGCAATAGCTCGCCTAAGCGCATCGGCACCGAGGGGTCCTTTTCGCTGGGCTTACAAATGAAGGCATTGCCGCAGGCAATAGCCACACCGAACATCCACATCGGGATCATTGCGGGGAAGTTGAAAGGCGTGATGCCGGCCACGACGCCCAAAGCTTGGCGCATGGAATACATATCAATGCCGGGGCCAGCGCCTTCGGTGAATTCGCCCTTCAACAAATGCGGGATGCCACAGGCAAATTCGATCACTTCTAGGCCGCGTTGAATATCGCCTTTGGCGTCAGCGACTGTCTTGCCATGTTCGGAGGACAATAAGCGGGCCAAATCTTCCATGTCTCTCTCAAGGAGGGCCTTGAAGGCGAACATCACTCTGGCGCGCTTTTGTGGATTGGTGGCCGCCCAAGCAGGTTGGGCCTTTTTGGCCCCCGCGACAGCTTCCGCCAGAAACTCAGCCGACGCCAATTCGACGAGCGCCTGCACCTTGCCGGTTGAAGGGTCATACACATTGTGGAAGCGACCCGTGTTTGCCGCTTTTGATTGCCCGCCGATGAAATGATGGATTTCGCGCATGGTCCTGCCTCTTGTTTGAACCAGCCTTAGCCTGTGCTGCGCCGGAGATAAACTGCATTGGTTCAACCGGAGGCAGATCACGCTGTCGCTCGTTTGGAAAAGTTAAAAATCCTGAGTTCACGAAACTTTGATTTGCGTGACTTCGGCATTGACCACGCGACGCTAACGTTTAACTTCCAGCTACTTATGGTCATCGGTATCACTAAGTGTTGTTTGGGTGGCGCAAGGTCATGGGGATTCAAAAGATGAAAATTTCAAGAAAAATTTTAGCCAATACAGTGGCTAACTTGGCATTGGGTTTAGGTATTGCTGCAGGTACACCGGCTTTAGCTCTGGTGACGCCTGATACGGTCACGCCCGCAGCGGCTGTCGATATCAGCAATTCGCGTCCCTATTGGGTTGGCATGGGTATTCGAAATGAGGCTGGAAATGGTGGCGGCACTTGTACTGGCCTACTCATCAATCCGCGCACGGTGTTGTTTGCTGCTCACTGCGTCGATGGATTGGCACCAAGTGCTTATGACGGCAACTCGCGCGGTAACCGCGCCCAAGTTGGGTATACGACCGATGCCACGTTTGGGAACATCAACCTGCGCAACTGGCTCTTTGGGCAAGATTTCATCGTGCCCCCCGGCGATGGCCGCACCATGGTCAATTCAACGATGGTTTGGTATGATCCACGCTCGCGCTTTGGCCCAAATGTTCGTGCAAATGAAGGCACATTCTTGCCTGCAGATATCGCTATTGCGGGTTTTGCCACACCGACTGAGATTCTGGGTCGTGATGCTGCCAACGGGATCGGGCTATTGTTCTCGCAAGTCAGCGGTGCCGTTCCGGTTACGATCGGCGGTTATGGCCAGGCGGGCAATGGCCTAACGGGAACACGCTTGGCTGGAACCGACGATACTTTCTACCGTCGACTGGGCAGCAACGTTTTGCAGTTTCTGGGGAGTGCGCGCGACTTAAACCTTGGCGTTTATGGAACCGCCATTGGCAACGGCCTCAGCTCTTCAGCCTTGGTATATCAAGACATGTATTGGTTTGATTTTGATGATCCATTACGTGCCAATCGACCCTTTTCGGCCAGCATTACCCGCACTGCCACTGGCAATACATTCGACTTCGATGTCTTTCCGGGCGCAGCAGTTCCAGGTGAAGCCAGCACAGCCGCTGGCGACTCTGGAA
>CALRLV020000159.1:0-6988 GCA_943368895.1 Ferrovibrio terrae | reverse complement strand
GTTCCTGAGTTTCAATAAGTTGCCACACAGCTGCGCGACCGGCCCCAATTTCATCAAGCGCAGCCGATGCGAACATACAAGCCGGTGGTGGCCTGCCCTATTCCTTCAAGCGCAGGCTAAAGGTTTCTCGGGCAATTTGCTCAAAGGTCGCATTCAGCTGGCTTGCATCGACGGCAAACGCGCGTGTCGGATCCCCAGCACAGGTACGCAGACGGCTGACCGCATCGCTGTCAGAGACGTTGATGGCCACGGTGTAGAGCTCGATCTTATACGTATCGCGGATGGCGGTGCACCAAGACTGCATCCGGCTGTCCAGCGTTGCGCGATCCGGTGACCCCGAACAACCCGGCGCGCCAGATTCATTACAACCCCAATAGCCGGGGAAGTTAATCGCTTGCTCGTTAGCACCATCCGTCATGAGAACCATGACTTTTGTGGCCGAGTTAGAATTGTAGGGCTCGGGCTTGGCATGTTGGAAGAAGTTAGCCCATTCAGTGCGCGGCGAAAGCGCGCGCAGGCCCCAACGCAAGCCAACGTCGGCATGCGTGCCGCCAGGCGACGGTGATAGACGGTCAATCGTATTGATCAGCTGGGTGCGGCTGGCAGAAAGCCCCACCATCGGCATCGGGCAATTCAAATTTGGCCCAGTGATGCGGCGGAAGCTATCCCAAGTCTGCTTTGGCACCCACGAGCACCAAGCCCCACCGGCATTATTCCATGCGATCTCATTATAGTCGGCAACACAGCCATCGGTATTGTTTGTATTGAGATCCAAGCGACAGCCAGAGCCACTGATACAAGCCTGCGAGCCATTGAAATTGAAGAAGGCGTTACGGGTTCCATTATTGTCGTTTTGCGAACAATTAATGGTTGTGATGCTGGGGCTCCCGGATGGGCAGGAGGTATAGTTGCAAGAATAGGGATTGTTGACGCATGCGGCGTTCAACGTCGTCTTGCCGAGGCTCAAGAACGCAAAAGTCGTGGGTTTCTGAGTTGGCAAATTCAGCTTGCCCTGTGTTTTTGGGGGTGGGGGTGGGCTTCCGCCACCTCCGCCACCTCCGCCGCCGCCGCCACCGCCGCCGCCACAGCCAGTCCAATTGTCGCACATTTTTGTTGCGGTAAAGCCCTTGGTGCGGGTTGAGTTATTCACGCGTGGCGGGACGCGCAACGCATTCCAGCTCATACCAGCCTTGGCATCGTCATTTGCCGTGAGGCTCTCGCCATTGCCCGAAATGCACCCGCGCCAGCCAACCGGCGCGAACATGGTGTTCAAGTTAGACGTCGTCTCTGAAATATTAGCCGAACGACCGATCGGGCTCGACGGCAATGAGCGCGTGCCTGCGTCTGCAGTGCTGCGCACAGGTGCTGGTGAGTTATCCCAAGATTGATCGGGCACTTCGCCGCGAATATTGACGGTCGTGGTCCAAGGAATAACGGCTACCCGCAATCGATCCGGAATGGTGATTGTGTCGAAAAGGGTATTGACGAAGCCCTTTGCCGCGCTGCGCATTTGGGTGAAGCGCGTTGTTGGCCGGCCATCATATTGAAACATAGAAGCTGTCGTATCCATGACGACGGCAACTTCTAACTTACGGTCTGACCCAGCCGTTGCCACACCAACGGCACTGAGAGCGACTGTCGAGCGGCCGATGAGGCCGCCAATGATCAGGCTCTGTGTCGCTGTCCCCGTCAGGCGTGCCGACCCGTCCGTGTCCTAAGTAACGACACCCTGCAGATTGCTAACACCTCTGTCAGCCCCCGGAGCAGAGGCGAGAAATGCTTTGACGCCAACTGTTTCGGCGGCCTGACGCGATAGCGTTTCGCCTTGAGAATCTTTGTCGGTCTGCTCGCGCTTGGCTGCTAATGCGCCAGCATCGGCGGCAGCTGCCAGTGAGGCTTTGGCATTGGAGACACGCGTTAACTCAACCGCAGCGCCAAGCACGGCCAAGGACACCGATGAAACCAACGCAAACAAGACCGCGACATTGCCGCGCTCAAAGCGCGTCACTTTAGTCGCTAACAAACTCTTCGAGAACTTCATTGACCCAATCCTTCAACGCACTGCTCGAGTCGAGTGGTTGCCCGCTTGGAAGTGATGCTATCAAAAAGAAAATAATGAAGTTCTAATTACGTAATTGCAGAAATGTATTAAGCTTGAAAATCAAGCGGTGTAGTCTGGATCTTTGCTCTACAGGCATGTTGTCGTCAATCTTGCAACGAAATCTCAGCTTCAAATACTTGGTGGTTACAATTTTTATTTGAACACCGACCAATCCGCTCTTTGAACGGAGTATCGATCAAACTGGCTCTGCAAATCGGCCAAAGACAGGTGCCCTTCAATCGAGGTTTCCTGTTCACGATGGCGGATCGTCGTTAGGGCCAGCATTTGATGCTTGCGCCGCGATGGGGTAGCGTCGACCCACTTGTTTTGGGGAGAGCATGATGGCAGCGAATATGGTCTTTGCAGCGGCGCTGTTTGCGGCACTTATCGGACTCCCTGTTGCCGCAGCACCAGCGACAGCACCTGCGCCCGTCGCGATGAACGAATCGCCTTCCCTGCCGCCGATCCTCAATGCGCGCGAGAGAGCGGCGACTGAAAACCGCATTTTGGCCGAGCGGCTTGAGACGATCATCCCTGCGATCATGCGCGAACAGCGCATCGACTTGTGGCTGTTGGTAGCCCGCGAATATTTTGAAGAGCCCGTAGTTGCGTCGATGCTGGACGCTGAGAACATGCATGCACGCCGGCGTACAATTCTGATCTTTTACGACCCGGGCCATGGAAAGCCGATTGAGCGTCTGACCGTCAGCCGCTATGGGCTCGGCGGCTTATTCGCGCCTGCTTGGGACCCAAGTAAACAGCCCGATCAATGGCAGGCCGTCGCAGACATCATCGCCAAGCGTAATCCCTCAAAAATTGCGATCAACACCTCCGATCTCTATCAGTTCGCCGATGGCATGACGCTCAGTCAGTATGAGAAGTTTACTGCCGCTTTGCCGAAGCCCTTGCATGCGCGGATCGTCAGCGGCGAAACGCTCGCAATCCGTTGGCTTGAAACGCGCACGCCTGCCGAAATGGCGATCTACCCCACACTGATGCGCACGGCCCATGGACTGATCGGCGAAGCGCTTTCGCGGTCGGTAATCACCCCCGGTGTGACGACCGCGGAGCAGGTGCAGTGGTGGTATCGCGACCGGCTGCTTCAACTTGGCCTCGATCCGTGGTTCCACCCGTCCGTCGGGATCCAGCGCAAGGGCGAAAAGGGCATGCTTGAAGGCGACGAAGTGATCCTGCCTGGCGATCTATTATGGACAGATTTTGGCATTACTTACCTTCGCCTCAATACCGATATGCAGCATCTGGCTTATGTGTTGAAGCCGGGCGAGAGTCAGGCTCCTGCAGGCCTCAGGCAGGGGTTGGCGAACAGCAATCGTGTGCAGGATATGCTCACCCGCCAGTTCGCGGTAGGGCGCAGTGGAAACGAGGTACTGGCGCTGGCGCGGGCCGAAGCGGTAGCGGCTGGTCTTGATCCATCGATTTACTCGCATCCGATTGGCTTACATGGTCACGGTGCCGGTCCTTCCATCGGATTCTGGGACAATCAGAAGGCTGATCCACGCGGCAACGGCTTGATTGCCGCCAATACGGCTTGGTCCATCGAGTTGACGAACTTCGCCGCAGTGCCCGAATGGGACGGTCAGCGCGTTGATTTCCGGGCTGAAGAGAACGCATTTTTTGATGGAACGAACGTGCGCTACATCGACGGACGCCAAACAGAAATCACCCTCATTCCATCAGGTCAGTAAGTCCAAGTCATCGCTCCGGCATTGGGCAAAGCAGGTCGATAATGCGCGCCGCGCCTTTGAGGGGGCAGCACGGCAAGTCGGCACCACTTCGGACGCTGTGGTCGTGGCTGTGTTTTATGACTTAGACAGCCTCTGCCAAAGGCTGTCCCTAGGCAACGACCGTGTTCGAGTTTGAGCGCATAAACATATGACGGGGATCAAGGCGCGCGTGATGGTCGTGCGCTTCATGTTGGGGGCGGGTTCATTTTGTTTGGCCCGACCCAACAGCATTGCAGATCAGGATCAATTTCATGTCGACTATCGCGGGCACTCGCGCCCCAGCCCGAATGCAGGCTGCCGTCGTTACCGCTTTTGGCGAAAAGCTGAACTTCAAGGACTTTGATGTCCCGACGCCGGGGCCAAGGCAAATATTGATCAAGACGGAGGCCTGCGGGGTTTGTCATACCGATGTTCATGCCCCCAAAGGCGACTGGCCCGTCAAGCCCGCCCTTCCCTTCATTCCAGGTCATGAAGCGATTGGGATTGTGATTGGGATGGGCGAAGGGGTCACCAGTGTGAAAATGGGTGAGCGCGTGGGCGTGCCGTGGCTCTATTCTGCCTGCGGCCATTGCGAATATTGCTTATCGGCTTGGGAGACGGTGTGCCCAGAGGCCCAGTTTAGCGGCTATACACATAATGGCGGGTTCTCGAGCCATATTATTGCTAACCCAGATTATGTCGCGCACATCCCTGTGGGCTTACACCCAACAGAGGCCGCGCCGCTAATTTGCGCAGGCGTGACGACCTATAAGGGCATTAAGGAAACCAAAGCCCGACCGGGCCAATGGATTGTGATCTCGGGCTGTGGCGGACTAGGTCATCTCGGCATCCAATATGCCAAAGCTATGGGGCTTAAGGTGTGCGCCGTCGACATTGACGACGCGAAGCTGGCCCACGCCAAGCGGCTAGGGGCAGACGTCATTGTAAATGCGAAAACAGGTGATCCAGTGGCGACCGTGAAAGCGGCAACTGGCGGGGGTGCACATGGCGTCTTGATCACAGCCCCCTCGCTGCCTGCCTTTCATCAAGGAATTGGCATGACGCGAAAGCGGGGAACCTGTGTGCTGGTTGGCCTTCCACCCGGGGAATTTCCAACGCCACTGTTTGACGTCGTCTCCAATTGTATCTCCATCGTCGGATCCTTTGTGGGCACCCGCCAAGACTTGGCCGAATGCTTGGCCTTCGCCGCGGATGGAAAGGTCAAAGCAGATATTGAGCTACAGCCCTTATCCGCCATCAATGAGGTGCTGGCGCGCTTGGAGGCAGGCGATGTGCCATCACGTGTCGTGATTGAATTTCCATGAGGGGCTGCGCGAGCCTGCGAGCTGGCGGGCGCGCAGGATTGTTGCTGGATGCCTTTGAAAGCCGACCCACGCCTTGGCTCCCGCCAACCTAGAATAAATCCGACAGGTTTCAGAGACCCGATGTTAATCCAAATGAATTATAGAAGGGGAGGAATTATTACGAGTATAAAGCCTTGATACGTCCTTACGCGCTGCAGAAGCATTTCGCCCACGTCCGACAGGAAGTTCCCGTCATCATCCTGATGATTGTGCTTGCCGGCTGCACCTTTGCTGTCGCAAGCAAGCATTTATGGCCGCTGGTGTGGGTGGTTGGCTTTATCGCGCTGTTTGCGGTTGATACCTGGTTTGCGGGCTGGCTGGTTCGAAAGGGACGCAATCATCTGCGCACCAGAACGGCGGCTATCCAATTCGGAGCGATGTGCAGCTTAACTGTCTGCGGCTTCATGATTGCCCCGATTGCGATGATTGCGACGGGCGACATCGCGCTTGCAATTGCGGCGACAGCCATGCTCGCGGCCTCGGCCACACGGGCGACGGGCATCTTGTCAGTATCTCGCATCTCTGGCGGCATGACCTTGGCACCGTTTGTGATGTTGCCGATCCTGAGCCTCTGGCATCCGCTCATGGATCCGAGTGTCCATACGGAGTTCAGTCACATTGTCGCTTGTCTCGCTGCAGTCTGCGGGCTGGGTTATATCATCTTGGCTTGGCGCACGCGGGACGTGATCGAGCACAAGCTAGAGCGGGCGCGCAAAGAAGCCTTGGTCCAAGGCCGCGCTGCGGCACGCGACGCCATGATCTCCAAGCTCATGTTCAAACATACCAGCATGCGCGCCGCCCTATTTGATACCAAAGCCCGCTTTATGGCGGTTAATGATGCTTGGTTGGGTGCAATCCAATTGAGCGAACAGGATTTGCTGGGCAAAACCATGGCCGAAGCCATGCCGTCGGCCAAGCAGGATTGGCACGATGCCATCACGCTAGCGCTAACCGGTGTCAGCCGCCAAAAAGTGGCCGATCACCGGATTCGGGCCGATGGGGCGGAGGTTTACCTCGATTGGGAGGTCCATCCTTGGTACACGCCAGAAGGCAAGATTGGCGGCGCAATTGGCTATGCTCAAGACGTCACCGAAGTCTTCCTGGTGCGGGCAGATGAAAAAGCCAAGCAAGAGCGTCTAACTGTCATGATCGCCCGCGCCCAAGAAGCGCTGGACGAAAAGCGTAAGCTGTTAGAAGAGATTTGCGGGCCAGAGGTCTTAAGCCTCCCACGCAGCCAGCCATCTTGGCATGCCAAGCTAGAGAGCTTGAAAGAGCCACTCGACATGTCGGTTGAGCAAGATCCGAAAAATCAAAGTGCCGGGCAGTTATTGGCAGGCTTTGAGCGCGTCTTGAGCGACATTGACCAACGCGACCACCTTTTGGCGACCGCCGTGCAGCAATTGAGCGAAGCCCGCCAGAATGCCGAAACCGCCAGCCAAGCGAAATCGCAATTGATGGCAAACGTCAGCCATGAGCTGCGCACGCCGCTGCACGCCATTTTGGGCTATACCGAAATGCTGATTGAAGATGCAGAACAAGACGGCCGGCAAGATGCAGCACGTGATGCACGCAAGGTCCAGGACTCTGCCCATCATCTGTTGAAACTGATCAACGAAATCCTCGACCTTGCCAAGATCGAAGCCGGCAAAATGGAAATCACGCAAGAACCGGTAAATCTGAACGAACTCGCCGATGAGGTCCTACAGAGCTTGGGCCCCTTAGCCAAAAATCGCGGCAATCAATTGGTCCTGAAAACCCCCGAAGAGCCAATCGTCTTGCTCACCGACGGGTTCCGTCTG
>CALRLV020000158.1:0-7023 GCA_943368895.1 Ferrovibrio terrae | reverse complement strand
CGCGTGTCCCTGGCGCTTCCGTCTTCAACCTTCAGAACATGTGAGACCCCGATGATTAGTCGCCGCAATACTCTGCTTACCCTCGCCGCCTTGCCGTTATTGTCGGCGAAGTCCGTTCTCGCGCAGACTGCCGCAAATCCATTCAGCCTAGGTGTCGCGTCGGGAAGTCCTAAGCCAGACCGCGTCATTCTGTGGACACGTCTTGCACCAGATCCGCTCAAAGGCGGCGGCATGCCCAAGGGGCGCGTGCGGGTTCTCTATAAAGTGTGTCTCGATGCGGAAATGACCAAGGTTTTCCGCGAGGGGAGCTTTGAAACATCCGACCTTGATGCGCACAGCGTCCATGTCCCGTTGACGGGCTTAGAGCCGGGGCGGGAATATTTCTATCAATTCATGTTTGGTGAGGCCCAAAGTCCGATCGGCCGTACCCGCACGACGAGCTCCACCGATCAATCGGCCAAATTGGCTTTGGCGAGTTGCAATGCCTATGAGAGCGGATTCTTCGCGGCATTTGCCGACATGGCCGCTTGGACCCCGGACTGCGTGATCCATGTCGGCGATTATATCTATGAGGGTGGGATTGGGCGTTTGGGCGTCAACAAGCGCATGATCGACGGGCAGGAAAAGTCCTTCGAGACCGTCCGGCTGCACAATGGGCCCGAGATCAAGTCCTTGTGGGATTATCGCAATCGCTATGCTCTTTATAAGATGGATCCAAGCCTGCAAGCAGCCCATGCCGCAGCGCCTTGGATCGTTGCCATGGACGACCATGAGATCGACAATAATTGGGCGGGCGATGTCCCAGAGGACCCTGATCAGCAGACAGCCCTTGAATTTAAAGTGCGCAAGATCGCCGCTCTCAAGGCCTATTACGAACATATGCCGATTGAAAAGCCCGCCATGATTGATGGGCTACAGGCCAGCCTGCAGATGTATGGTCTGTATCGCTTTGGCCCAGCGCAGGTGCATTTGCTCGACACGCGTCAATTCCGTTCCGATCAGCCTTGCGGCCAAGGCTTTCCAGGTGACGCAGCCTGCGATGCCATGAATGACCCAAGCCTAACCATGACCGGGCTGGCGCAAGAAGCGTGGTTGCTGAATGCCCTAAAACATTCGTCAGCCCCTTATAATGTGCTGGCCTCTCAGACGTGGTTTGCGCCTTATCGTTACAATGCACCGCCAGAGGCACCGCGTGTGAATATGGATCAATGGGACGGCTATGGCGTCCAGCGGCAGCGCATCATCGATGCTTTAGCGCAAGGCGTCTCCAATCCAGTTGTACTTAGCGGTGACTGGCACAGCGCGTCCGCAATGCGCATTCACGAACGACCCTTTGATGTTCGGTCTAAGCGCATTGGTCACAATTTCTGTGGCACCTCGATTTCATCGCACTGTCCGTGGGCAGGGGCATTGGATGCCGCAAAGGGCTTTAATCCGCATGTCGATTATCTCGACGGCCACAAGCGCGGCTATATTCGCTCTTATGTTGAGCGCACCAATTGGACGGCAACCTATCGAACCGTCGATACGCCTAGTGATCCAAATTCAGCCTGCTCAAACGCCATCGAGATGCGGACACGCGATCTCTAGAACGCGGCAGGTGCTGGAACCTTTAGCTTGGCTGGCGGGCGGTTTGCTGAGCAAGCCAAGCAGGCATCCATTCGGCTGCCAGTTCTTCGGCGCGCGCTAAAATGGCATCTAAATGCGGGTTCTTGGGCATATTGCGTACTGCAATGGCGCGTAACTCTTCAACAGTCGGCACGCGCCAGCCTTCGCGGGCTTTCGCAAGCCGATCGGCAAAGTCTTGCAACAATTGATGGGCGGCCTTTTCCATGAGGGCAGGGCCCGGCAAATGAATGCCTTGCACCATTTCCTTTGGAGGGTGGCGCAAGTCCCAGACAATGCCACACCACGACAAGAGGCGTAGGATTAGGAAGCTCAAGTCAAATTCCCACCACTTAAAGCCTTGGCGCGCAGCATTGGGGAAGGCGTGATGGTTATTGTGCCAGCCTTCGCCCATGGTTGCGATAGCGAGGATCCAATTATTGCGCGAGTGGTCACCCGTCACAAAGCGCTGACGACCATGTACATGGGCGAGTGAATTGATACAGAAGGTCGCGTGATAACAGGCAATCAAGCTCCACACATAGCCAACGACTAGCCCCGACCAGCCCGCAAATAGCCACACCACGACGCCCAAGATGACGGGTGGCAAATAGGGATTGCGTTCCAACCAGACGAGCTCAGGATATTTTGCGAAATCGGCGATCCCGTCATAGTCGGTCTCGTGGTTTTTCGGGTCGATCACCCAGCCGAAATGGGCATACCAAAAACTGGTTCTGGCCGGAGAATGGACATCTTGCGCGGTGTCGGAGAAGCGGTGGTGGTTCCGGTGGTGGCTGGCCCACCATAAAATGCCGCGCTGGGCAGATGTCTGGGCGATAAAGGCCAGAATGAATTGGAAGATCCGGCTGGTTTTAAAGCTCTTATGCGCGAAATAACGGTGATATCCTGCGGTCACACCAAACATGCGCAACAGATATAGCCCCAAGCAAAGCCAAAGGTCAGCTGCATGAACGCCCGTGAAAATAGCTGCTAAAGCAGAGACATGCAGGAGGTAAAACGGGATTGGATTGGGTGTCTCAGTGTCATTATGGCTCTTGAACGTCGGTGCTTCATGCTTTTTTACTTCGTCATTCATCTCACCGGCGCTCCAAACTATTAGCCTCGGGTGTGAGCCTGCAACAGCTCTGTGAAGACAAGATTAAAGGCTGCGGTGAAGTTGGGGAAGACGTCAGCGCGGAGAGGTGGGTGGTTTCTACACAGGGTGGTGCAGGTGGCGTTGGGGGAGCTCGCCGTCCGATTTTAAGAAAATGATTGCAGCGCATGATGGCATTGTGCCGTTACTTGGTCTAAACCCCCGCGCGCATGGGTTCGTATCCTCAAAGATGGGTTCACGAACGATTTGCCAAAAGTACAGTTTTTTAGACGACAGGAATCCTCCCCATGGATATCAAGAAAATTCCGCCCGGCCACGATATGCCCAATGATGTGAATGTCGTGATCGAAGTACCGCTGGGTGGTGAGCCGATTAAATATGAAATTGATAAGGAATCCGGCGCGATGTTCGTCGATCGCTTCCTTTATACCCCCATGCGCTATCCAACCAATTACGGCTTTATTCCTGGCACCTTGTCGGGCGACGGTGACCCAGTTGATGTGCTCTGCATCGGTCGTCGCGCCTTGATCCCGGGCTGCGTCTTGCGCGTGAAGCCGATTGGCGTCCTCTTGATGGAAGATCAAGCTGGCGAAGACGAGAAGATTCTGGCTGTTCCCATTCCAAAGCTGACCGCTTTCTACGATGGCGTCGACAGCTATAAGGATTTGCCTGCCATCCAAGTCGCCCAGATTGAGCATTTCTTTGCCCATTATAAGGATCTCGAACCTGGTAAGTGGACGAAGCTGAAGGGCTGGCAAGATGCAGATGTGGCCAAAAAAATGATCATGGAAGGCGTGGATCGCGCCAATGCCCAAGGCTTTGGCTATAAGGGTAGCTAAGAGGGGCAGTCCGTCTCGGCTCACCGAGCGGCCTAAACTGCTTCAAGCGAACCAAACTTGATTGAGGGTGGCGGTCATCGCCACCCTTTTTAGTTTAGGTGCCCAAAAATGGTGGATGGCCAATTAGGAACTGAAAATTGCTGGATTGCCTCTGGCTCATCGCTTCAGAATTAGCATTGTAATTCACACAATTATTGTCTTAATTCAGTGGTTCTTGGATATTTAATGTTAGCCCAAGAAAAAAAGGTCGAGTAAAAATGTATTTCCTTGTTTCTGTGGGGTAATTTTGAAAAATTTCGCTTCGGCTATTGTGGAACATCTGTCTTTCTCATCGAAGCAACCAATCTCAACAAGCCTGAGTCCGAACATGCCTTCCGGGTCATCGTCCCGAATGGACCTTTGAAAGTCCGGTTTAATGCTGAAGCACGGCTCGTAGGGAATCGGCTCATAACTGGCATGACCATTGAGTAGTAGAAGTCAGCTTGTGGGGCGGCACTAATGCAGCACTTTGGGGCGGTCTGACTCGGGCTCAAACACCATGTGGGCCACCCCAAGGCGCTTGGCGGCACCGATCAGGGCTTCTAGTTCCGGCTCCCAGCCATCGATTTTATCGGCCACCGGCAAGCAGGCTTTGATGGTGATGTCGCACCAGCCATGACGGCCGAGTGTTTCATCCAGCAGGCGACCAGCATCCAGGCCATCTTCGGTCTCATAGAGCTCTAACAGACCCATGCCTTCCATGCGATCGCAATCGCAGACGCAGACCATGGCACAGCGCGCGCCCTTGGCCACTTTGTGGTTATAGCCTTCGCACACCGCGGTGCCGACCAGAATGATTTGTCCCGAAAAAGTGCTCATAGCCAGTTCGGCGCAAAAACAATGCCAAAACTTTGCCTTGGAGTGGTCTCGAAGCGTCCTTGGATTTGCCTGATTCACTTGTGATTAACCCCAATCAGGCAGGACATTTCTGAGAGACTTTACGAAAGGTTACGATCTTGGCAGGGCGCGGGGCAGGCAATGGAAGAAATTCCAATGGTGGCGGTCGTCGCGGCAGCTATCAAGATGGTCCACCGCCGCGTCGTCGCGGCCCGTCGCGCGCTGGCGGCGCTCGTCCCCGTCAAGGACGCGGCTTCTTCGGAACCCTGTTCTATTGGGGGGCCGTCATGGTCCTGTGGATGGGCGTCTTTGGCGTGGGCGTTTTTATCTGGGTCGCCTCAGATTTGCCGGACCCTGAAGCTCTTTGGAAGAAGACCGACCGTCCCTCCATCACCTATGTTGATATTCGCGGGAATGTTGTGGATCGTCGCGGTGCGCCAGATTCTCCGCCCATCGATCTGAAGAGCCTGCCGTCCTATGTGCCGCAAGCCGTGTTGGCGATTGAAGACCGGAAATTCTATCGCCATTGGGGCTTTGATTTTGAAGGTTTGGCGCGGGCTTTCTACGTCAATGCGCGTGCAGGCCGTGTCGTCCAAGGTGGCTCGACCCTAACCCAGCAATTGGCCAAAAACCTCTTTTTGTCGTCGGAGCAATCCTTAAAGCGCAAAGCCCAAGAGCTTTTGTTGTCAGTTTGGCTCGAAAGCCGCTTTACCAAAGACGAGATTTTAGCGCTTTACCTCGCCCGGGTTTATTTTGGCTCGGGTGCCTATGGCATTGACGAGGCGGCCCGTCGCTATTTTGATAAGACGCCTCAGAACCTCACCATCTCTGAAGCTGCTTTGTTGGCTGGCCTATTGAAGGCACCCTCGCGTTTTAACCCGGTGTCGAGCGCGCAACGCGCTTCAGATCGCGCGACGGTCGTCCTCGACGTGATGGAAGCGCAAAATGTCATCACCAAAGCACAACGCCTGCAGGCAGTCAGCCAGCCTTTGCGCTTTGTGCCAACCTCACGCGGTGGCGGTGCGGCTTATTTCCTCGACTGGATCGCTGAAGATGTAGGCTCTATCGTGGGTGAGCCCGAAGAAGATATCATTGTCGAAACCACGCTCGACCTATCCGCTCAATTGAATGCAGAGACCGCGATTGCGCAAGAGCTTGGCCAGAACGGCAAGGCCATGCGGATGGGTCAAGGGGCCTTGGTCGCCTTTGCGGGTGACGGCGGCGTGCGCGCTATGGTCGGCGGGCGAAACTATCAGGAGAGCGAGTTCAACCGTGTGACGGACGCCAAGCGCCAGCCCGGTTCGGCATTCAAGCCCTTTGTGTATCTGGCCGCGATGGAGCGGGGCGAGACGCCTTATTCCGTGCGCGTCGATGCGCCCATCAAAGTCGGCGAATGGGCACCACAAAATTATGACGGCAAGTTCCGCGGTGCGATGCCACTAATCAGTGCCTTTTCCCGCTCGATTAACACAGTTGCTGTCGGCCTTGGCGAAGAAGTCGGTCGCGACTCGGTGATCCGCGCCGCGCGTCGTTTGGGCATCAGATCGAGATTGGATCCTCAACCTACTTTGGCGTTGGGGACAGAGGTATTGACCCCTCTTGAATTGACGGCAGCCTACGTTCCCTTCGCCAATGGCGGCATGGCGGTCACGCCATATGGGTTTAAGCGCATCCGCACGCGGTCTGGCAAAATCCTGTGGGAGCGCACACCCCCCGCACCGCGTCGTGCCATCGAGGACGGCCCCTTGCGCAATATGAATGTGATGCTGGCTCAAGTGGTCTCTGCAGGCACGGCCCGGACAGCGCAATTGTCTGACCGCCCTGTCGGTGGCAAGACCGGCACGACGAGTGATTATGCTGACGCATGGTTCATTGGCTTTACCGGTGGCTATGTGGCTGGCGTTTGGGTTGGCAATGATGACTTCACCGTCAAAACCAATCGGGTCACCGGCGGCTCGGCCCCGGCCCGCATTTGGCGCGCCTTTATGGTTCCAACCATGAAAGGTGTTGCCCCACGTGGCTTTGCTTTGCCACTTGCCCCCGCCCCAGATCCCAATGCCTTGGCAGAGCCGACCGACGAGAATGTCGAAACCCTGCCAGTTGATCCGCTGGATCTGCCCACTGGTGGTGATGGCGTACCCGTGCCGATTTCCCCAAGCCCGGAAGCCCAGCCTGCGGCACCCACACCAGCTCGCACGGCCCCTGAAACCCGCAGTCTCGATGAGATCGTGAAGGACGTTCAGGCAAGGCCAGCGGAAGCCAGCGGCCCGCCGCGATAGCTCACGCTACAACTGGACTTTAACTTTTTGTAATCTTTGATTGAACAGTTCTCCCGTTGGCAGAGACGCCGTATCGTGCCAATTTGTGGCGGTGTTTTCGGGGGTGTGTATCGATGAATTTGAAGTCTTTATTGGCCGCTACGGCGCTGTGTTCTGTCATGTTTGCGCCAGCTTATGCGCAGACCACACCCAGAATGAGCGAAGTTTTGAAGACTTGGCAAATGGATAGGCCAAGTCCAAACGCGCAATTTGTGACCAAAAGTGTTACCGAAGACCGCGCGGTGTTGGAAAATGTTGTTTTCAAGGACCC
>CALRLV020000157.1:0-7067 GCA_943368895.1 Ferrovibrio terrae | reverse complement strand
ATCACGATAAAAGGCGGTGGTGACGAGCGATACGCCATTCTTTTCAAATTCGTGGGTCAGCTCAAAGGTCTGACGATCGGCAGGCTCCAGCTTTGGGTTGCCTTCTATCGCATAGTCCACACCGAATGCGCGGCGGAATGGACTGAGCTCGGCTAGAGAACTTGGTGTAGTGCCTTGGCTGTAACTGGCTTTCAGCGTGCCTGCGCCACTCAAGTTTCGGGTGATAAACAGGCTTGGCAGCACGCGCTGATAAGAGGCTGCCCCAGAAAGCACGCCCGCGCCATCGGTCCAATCAATCTTTGTGTCTTCGACGCGAAGCCCCGGTTGGAAGCCAAACTTGCCGAGCTTAAACTGAAAGGACGCATAAGCGGATTGATCTCGCTGTTGGGCCTTGAAGAGATTTGCCTGGATATTGCTGGGGCCGAGATAGCCGAGGTCTGAGAAAGCAAATTCAAAGTCTTCATTCTTATAGCTTGTCCCGAGTGACAGAACCCGACCTGCGCTAAAGGTTTTCTCAAAGCTGGTTTCAAATTCTAAAGTGCGCTCTTGTTTGCGCTCCCGGTTTGAAAACCATTGTGCCCCTCTTTGACTTTGGTAGCTGGACTTGTTCAAATTATTGCTAAAGGTAAGGTCAACATCGAATTTGTATTTGTCTTCCTTTTCCGAATTGAATCCTACTGAATGATATTGAAGGGATGCCGGAGACCAACTTCTTCCGACAATTGGAAAAACGCTTCTAGAATTCGCCAAAGTGCGGGTTTCGATACTGTCCTGTTCGTATGCAAATTCCCCCGTATAGTAGCTCGAGCTCAGCGACAGCGAATTTGTATCTGAAAGTTTTCGGACAGCGCGTAGCGACACGTTTACGTTTGTTGCCGTCAGTTGCCCGGTGCCGTTTTCGGATTCTAGCTCCCGATTGGCACCAGTCCCAGAAACGCCTTCAGATCGCGACCAAAAGGCCTCATCTTCGTTTGCCACGCGAAGAAAGCCGTTAAAGCTCCAAGGCTTCATCCCCTTATTGAAGGAGAATGTTATCGCTTGATTATCGAGTGTATTGAAGCTGCCAGCGATGGAGCCACCAAGCTTGTCCTCTTCTTGGGCTTTTTTGGTGATGATATTGATCACGGCTTGCGCGCTGGAAGCGAACTCCGCAGGCGGATTGGACATCACTTCAATGCGGGCGATCTGGTTGGCTGGGATTTGAAGCGCCGCGGCTCTTGGCATGGACTTGCCGTCTACCAACACGGTTACAAAGGCACCGCCCACCATGGTGATCCGATTATTGGCCCCCACAAAAACGCTGGGCAGCAGTCCAATCGCGTCGACTGCAGCTGAGGCTGGAGCGTCCGGCAAGGTGCGAACATCATAAACGACGCGGTCAATTCGACTATCTCGCGTTGGTGGGCGCGCCGTGACGACAATCGTATCGACCTGCTGGGGCGGTTTCGTTGCCGGGTCGCTGGTTTTAGTCTCCGCCGCGGCAGGGCTGGCTGGCTGTTGAGTTGTGGTAATGTCTGAAGCGGTTTGGGCAAGCAAAGCGCCTGCTAGGACTAAACTAAGCATATCTAATCGGCCTGAAACAAATGAGAGTGACCTTTAATAGGCAATCTGTATCTTTGAAAACGGAACGCCGCTATAGGGTGATTACAGCTGCCCAAAGTAAGTTTTAGGCCATTTGCCGACAATGGATGCGCAAACTTGACCAGAGTTTACGTCTGCTTCGAGCTTAGTCCCGCCTCTTGATCTAGCTGCGCCTTAATCTCGGCTGGTAAAGCGCGCCAGTCGCACTCAACCAAGGCAGCAAACATCGCATGCAAAGCAATGCGGCTAATCCTTCGGCCGTGTATCAAGCGTAGTCGCGAAAATGCCTCGACTGCGCCGACTTCTTGCAAGTCTTGACGTGTATAGATGCCGATGCTGGCCAGCTGTCGTGCCATAGCCGGACCCAGATTACGCATCGCTTTGATTAGCACATCCGACACTAAGTTTTCCCGAGTTCTGACAGGGTTGCGAGGAAGTCGGCCATGGTTTTGCCGGGCTCAGCTTTAAAGCGCTCGTTCAGACAGCTTAGCGCTTCGATCCTATCCAATCGAAACGTCCGAAACCCACAGCGGGTCTCACACCAAGTGGTGAGCGTCCAGACTTTGCCCCAATGCTCCAAGCTAAGTGGCCAAATGACCCGCTCAGAGACATGGTCTGCGATGCTGTGATAGCGCATCAAAACCTTTTGTCGGTGTATGATTGCCTCGCGCAAGAGTTTGAGGTCCGATTTTAGCCGGGCTGTGTGTTGGCCTGCAAAAACCAGCGGCTGCCGGCTGGAATTGCCGTGAAACCGATCAATGGCTTCTAGTTTCACTTTCAACTCGCGGGCTGCATGCGCCAGTGTTTCATCACCGTGGGCGACGACAAAAGAAACGCCCCAAGCCAAAGCATCCTTCTCGGCTTGGCTAAGTCTCAATGGAGGAAGAAAATAGTCATCCCGCAGCAGATATCCTACGCCTCGTGCGCCGTCGATTGGTGCCCCATTGGCAATCAGGTCGGCCACGTCGCGATAAATCGTGCGCTCGGACACTTCTAAGATTTCAGACAAAAAACGCGCGGTTCGCAGACGACCGCCTCTCAGCGCTTGAATTAGGGCAAAGAGGCGGTCGGCGCGGCGCATGTTTAAATTGCCAGCATGACTTGATAATGCCGCATCACAACTGAGCCTGGCTCGATCATGGCCATGAAGTCTGCGGCCCCGGGTGCAGTCATGATCGACTCTGCTGCGGCCAAGGCATTGGCTTTGCTGTCCCAGCCAACACAGTCGACCCACTGGCCATCTTCTGACCGCGCCAAATGGCGAGAGAGGAATCCAGGTATGGTCTTTAGCCAAGGCAGCATACCCTCAGCGGCCCGCAGGACCGCTTCGGCTGTCACGTTCTGATGTGTTTGGAAAGTTACGATTTCCAAGGTTTGATCGTCCATTTGAGAGGCCTCCTTTTGCCCCGGACAGACGATTATCGCAACCCAACTGACACCATGGTGTCAGGAGTATCAGGCCTTTCGAACCAATTTGATTGTCTGGCAAAAGATAGTCATGCAGACTTTCATTTCAATCATGGTGGCGCTGCGCACCTTGATGGTGGCTGGTAAGGTCTTCTGCGGGCCAATTTGATAGAGCCCGGAGAACTGCCCCGGCCCCGTTGAGCGGATGTCGCGCACAACGATTTGGTTCAAGGCGCTTTCTTCGCCCGGGGCCAAGACCTCCTGCACGACAATGGCGCAAAGGCGGCTGGGCTCATGGGCGCACGGGGCAACGCGGGCCACTGCGCTGCCGTCGTCCAAAACCCAATCCCCACGAATGTCAGAACCCCCTGCAGCAGCTTGGCTGGCTGTGCTGATCAACATTAGGGGTATGAGCAAGGCTTTTGTTACTCGAGCATTAGGCCGCCGGCTCTTGCCGCACAGGGGCGCATGAGAGGTCTTTTGGGTCAGACAGGAAGCGGCAGAGATGAAAAAAGTAATCATAGGGAAACTCCAAAGCAGTTGAGACATATTTGCCTCTCTGAGTTTCGACTTTTGCGGAGGCTTATGTAGGCAGTGTGGAGGCCTGATGAATGAATGGCGCCGATGGGGCGTCCCTCTGCGGGATGCGCAGCTCAAATTGTGCGCCACCACCTGCCCGGTGGCTGGCGATGATGCTGCCGCCATGCGCGCTGGCGATGGCTTCAACCACCGACAGGCCAATGCCGCTGCCGCCATAGTCACGGGCGCGCGACGGGTCTTCCCGCCAGAACAGGCGAAAGACGTTTTCAACCGCCAAAGAGCTTAAGCCGGGCCCACGGTCCATTACACGGATGATGCCGAAGTCGCCGACGAGACCGCAATCCACATCGACAACCCCGCCAACACGTGCATGCCGACAGGCGTTCGTAATCAAAGCCAGTGCTGCTTGGCGCACGCGAAAGGGATCGGCAAAAACCGGGGCAGGTGTCAAAGATAAGCTGAGGCGCATGCCGGCGTCTTTGATTTCGGGGGCTACAAAATGGCTGAGCTCGCCCAATACCTTGGCCAAATCTATCGGCCCTCGATGCAAGGTTAGAATACCGACTTCGGCAAAGCTGACAGTCTGCAAATCGTCGACGATGCGGCTAAGGGCTTCGACTTGTAGGATCAGGCCAGAGATTTCTTTTTCGGAGGGCTCAAACACTTGATCTTGCATGCCCTGCAAGCGGCCTCTCAGAATGGTCAAGGGCGTCCGAAGTTCATGGGCGATGGCAGCAGCACCTTCCGTCAGTTCTCGATCATAGCGCTGCAGCGCTTCTGCCATCCTGTTGAAGTCGGTGATCAGCTTAGAGGCCTCCGCAGAACCCGGACTACCGCTAACCGCGCGGACGGAGAGGTCACCAGCTGCAAGGTCTTGGAGCGCCTTGGCCACACCATCCAAAGGCGCGGCAATACGATTGGCGAGAAAAACGGCTGCCGCGCTGCCAACTACCATGCCCACCATGCTCAAAACGATGAGAGCTATGTCCTGCTGATCTGAAAGGGTTTGGCCGATTTTCTCGTCGGTAGCCAAAAGTTCCTTCATTTCAGCGGTGGAAGGCAGTTCGTTCTTCTCAAGCTTGCTAATGGCTGAAAGTGACTGCGGCGGCAATTCAGATTTTACGCGCTCTGCCTGATAGACCGAAAACAGGTTCAGCCCGCCATAGCCAAAGGCGACCGCCAAGAGCACACAGCCCGCCATAGCGAGCATCAGCTGGACCCGAAGGCTTAAGTTTTTGCCAAACTTCATAAGGCGATCAATCGATAACCAAGGCCGCGAACGCCTTCGAGGCAGCCTTCTGCCCCCGCTTGTTCAAGCTTTCTGCGGGCTTTGCTAATGTGGCTGTCCACCGTGCGTTCTAAGGCGTCACCATCGGCGGGCAGGCACGCATCCAACAATTCAGCACGCGTAAACACCTTTTGCGGCACGCGCGCCATGTGGGCGATCAGACGAAACTCGGTCAGGGTCAAGTCCGGCCGACTTGACTGATCGTGAGGGCCTAGAACTCGAATACTATGGGTCTCCAGATTCACTTCTAGGGAACCGGCGCGCACGATTTTGGAACGGGATTCTCCTGCCGCCACGCGGCGCAGAATGGCTTGCGCCCGGGCGACGACTTCAAGGGGATTGAAAGGCTTCACCACATAATCGTCTGCGCCAAAGCGAAGCGCGCCCAGTTTCTCTACATCTTCACCCATGGCCGTAGCCATGAGCACAGGTGTGTCAGCAGATTGACGGATGATTTGCAGAACTTCGTGGCCGTTCTTCTTCGGCAGATTGACATCCAGCACCACCAGATCGGGCGACAACATCCGATGGTGCAGAATGGCAGTTTCGCCATCGCCAGCACGGACGGTGCGAAATCCTTCGCGATGAAAATAAGCGTCGAGGATTTCGGCGATATTGGGTTCGTCCTCAACGATCAGGATGAGAGCATTTTCCATGGCGACCTTTGGAAGGCTGAACAGGTTGGTCTAGGTTTCTCATTACTCAGGCTATGTGGAGATTAGATGGAGGCATATGACCTTGCGGGGCGTCAATGGTCCGTCCAATCTCCACGTGCTGGTTGCCCTAACCGATCGCGGCAACCTAGTAAGACAACAAGGTAGGGTGTCGGCTTAGAATTTATAAGCTACGCCAATCGAAACGCGGTTGGAGGCTGGCTTATAAGCGACGGTTGGTGCCCCCGCAGTCAAATAGCGTTTGCTGTCAAAGGTGGTGTTCTCATACTCGATCCGACCGATCAGATTGTCGCCAAAAGCTTGCGCCACGCCCACACCGATGACCCGACCGCTGGAGGTTGCGTTGCGGGTAACATTGTTTGGCAACAGGTATTTGCTCTTTACTTGCGCGACCCCTGCACTGGCATAGACCAAGGTGCTGTCGCTAATGCCCAAGCCGACAATGCCTTTGAACGCAAGATCATATTGTGGGCGCTCGCGCACCGAAACTCCACCAAGCGTGACCGCTTTGTTCTGTGCGGTGGGGCGATTAGCGCTCGCCTCAGCACCCAAATAGAAGCCATTGTCGAATTGGTATCCATAGCCTGCAAACACACCCAGATCGGCTTGGGTCTTTTTGTTGGTGCGGCTGGCAGTTGCGCCAGTCGCCGGGGTGACGGTGGTTTTGGTGTCGCTGCGGGCCGCGCCAACTTCAGCGCCTGCATAGAAGCCTGTGAAATTACCTTCGGCATAGGCAGGGGCGGCTGACAGGCCAAGGGCGAGGAAGGTGCCAAATGCGATCGCTTTTTTCATTGTCTTTCTCTTTCATCTCACCGCCGGGCGGTAGAGCCAATGGGCCCTACAGGAGCGCCAGCTGGACTTAGTCCAAGCGGTATATGAGGCAAAAAATAGCGCTCGAGATGGAGGCTATGTGGAGCCTTTTTGGAGAGATTGATGAGAGGGAAAGCTTTTTCAGCGCCCGATTGCTGCACACAGGGAACCCAAGCAGCGCTAAGCCCGCTTAAGCCTCACGCTAGGTTTTGGTCTAGCTGCCAAGCCGGTGCTGACAGGTTTGGAGCTAGGGCAGGCTCTGGCTGTTGCGCTTGTGTGTGCGTCACATCTGCCATGCTGGCTTTGGCGCACGTCAAGATGGTTTGGATCAAGACATTCGGGTCCAAAGGCTTTGGCACAAAGGCATCGGCACCGGCCTCCATAAAGGCTGCGCGGTGGTGGTCCATGGCATTGGCCGTAAGTGCGATAATGGGCACGTGCTGGGTATAGCCAGATGTGGCGCGCAAGCGGCGGGTGGCTTCTAGGCCATCCATATTGGGCATTTGCATGTCCATCAGGATAGCATCAAATTCTTCCAAGGCAGCCATTTCAAGGGCTTCTACGCCATCATTAGCCATCGCCAACGACCAGCCCATTGTCGACAAGAAGAGGCTGACGATCTTCTGATTGGTCGGATGGTCTTCCGCGACAAGAATCCGCAAGGGCCGCACATCGAGTTCGACATCCTCGTCCTCATCTTGGGCGCTTTGGCTCTCTGCCATTTCATAGGGTAAGGTTACCGTAAAGATCGAGCCTTCGCCCTCAAT
>CALRLV020000156.1:0-7068 GCA_943368895.1 Ferrovibrio terrae | reverse complement strand
CCGTGGCAAAGGGCGGATTTGAAATGGGCTTTGCCTGCAGTCGCCATCGCCCTTGGCGTCGCCGCCCTCTATCAAAATTCGTTTGATGCTTATTTGTGGCTGGAAGAATATGTGCCTATCAAGGCTGCAGCAGCCGGCACAGATTCCATGTTCTGGCGCGAGGCTCTGCTAATTGATCGGCCCGAATTTGCTGGCGCGATCCTGTGCTCCATCCTCGCTTTGGCTGCTTTAATGGCGTCGCGTTCAGCCCCGCTGGTCGCGGCCATCGGCGGACTGGCGCTTTTGTTGCCCGTCCTGACCGAAGACGGCGAGGGGGTGCAATTCCGTGAGCGCAGCTTCTTTGGCGTCTTGGAAATCGAGGATAGTGGCGAAGCCCCAACGGGCTGGCGCTATCTCTCTCACGGCACGACTTTGCATGGCGTCATGAGCTTGGACCCCAATCGCAATCGCGAGCCCATGTCCTATTATTATCGTGAGACGCCCATCGGCAGCTTGTTTGAAGAATCTACTAATGCCAAGCCAACGGACTTGCATGCGGGCGTGATCGGCCTCGGCATGGGCTCCTCAACCTGCTATGCCAAGCCTGGACAGAATTGGAAGGTGTTTGAGATCGACCAAGATGTGGTGCGTGCTGCCACAGATCCCAATCTCGTTGGCTTCCTCAACCGCTGTGCGCCAGACGCCAAGATCATCCTAGGCGATGCACGCCTTCAGATGCAGAACCAGCCGGATAATTGGTTTGATATTCTGTTGGTTGACGCCTTTTCTTCTGATGCCATCCCAACCCATATGATCACGCAAGAAGCCATTGGCTCCTTCATGAAAAAGATGGCACCCGACGGGATCATGATCGTGCACATCTCCAATCGCTACCTCGACCTCGGCAATATTGTCGCAGACGCCGCGCATAAGCTGGGTTATGTGGCGATGGAGGGTAATCGCGACGGGGCAGACGATAATCCAAATGCTGACACCAGCGTCCGCGTCGTCGTCATCGCCAAAACGCCTGAGCGCCTTGCGCGCTACTCACTGCCCATGTGGCAATTGATGATGCCCCGCAAAGAACTGAAGCCTTGGACGGATGATCATACGGATATTCTCCGCGCGCTGATGCCGGATGAGTGAGGGGTGAATTGCATAGTATAGTGGTGGGGAGCGGCATTGGAAGGAACGATTTTGCGAAGCATCAAGTGAATTTGAGGTCCCAATGGTCGTCGGTAAACTCCCCAATCCGGTCAATATCTTGGCCACCTCAAGTCGGAGCGCTTTTGCAACCGGAAAAGTTTACGCTATCCAATGCGGCTGGGATGAATGGTTTTTAGCGCAGGTTACACCTGATGCGACGGTGGCCATGTCCGAGACTGTCATTTCGGGTGCACAATTGGCCGCTTGGCGCAAGAAGAAGCCGGCGACGATAGATTTAGGACCTATAAAGTTCCGCGCGGCGATGATGAAGGGTGCACCCAGTTACGGTAAATGGATATTAATTGGTATATATCCGCTCCCTCCTGAGTTGGACAATTACTCAAAGCGTGGCCGAATAGGTTATGATTTTTCTACTGATGAAAGAAAATTGGAACTCTACTATCTTGATGATCAACATGTGACATCATGGCGCATTCCGGTGTCGGAATATGATGGTCGTGAAGTACATCTGTATCATCATCAAGATGCTTTGATCCGCTGGTTGCTGGATGAGCCGATTATATTGCGCGGGCTTGGCGAGAAACATTGGCGAGCTCCCTATATCGATGCCGTTTATGACGACCCAGAGAAATTTGAGCTTTACAAGAAGCTTGTTCCCCGGGTTTTGGCCGAGAGTGAGCGTTATCCCAAAGAGGAGACTTGGGGAGACGTGTCCTATTAGAAGCCACTCATATGCTTTGTAAATTTAAGCGGTACGCGGGAGGCTTGGGAAAAACCCTCCATTAAGGATGCGTGCGCAAGTTTTGGGTTATTCAATGCCCGCGAAGTTTCCAGTCGAGTTGTCGAAGAACTTAGATGAGTGACTACAAAATGAAATCAATTCGGAGATTTTTCCTTCCTCTTGTTCTGATATCGATGACGGCATTGATAGCCGCAAGCTGTCGTGCTGCTCACTGCCCATGTGGCAATTAATGATGCCCCGCAAAGAACTGAAGCCTTGGACGGATGATCATACGGATATTCTCCGCGCGCTGATGCCGGATGAGTGAGGGGTGAAATCCCAATGCCAGTCCGCCTTTGACGGAAGGAGCCGCTCTGTTGTCACTGAAGAAAGCCCCCGCGACCACCAATTTGCATGGCATTGACGCTGAGATGGCGCGCGTGGTGCCAATCGGCGCAACCGCCATCCTTCTCTTCGCAGAAATGTTGAGTGTAGATCAGGCAGAATCGTTGCTCGATCTAAGTGTTATATTTGAGGATGGTACAGATCTTCGTTCTTGGGCCCCAGAAGATAACCAGCTCGGGGAAATGGTAGAGAGTTTGATCTTCGACGAATATGAGAATGATGAAACCATTCGCTTTCTGAGTGTCTTTGTTAAAGGCAGTGAGGTCTCACTCGTTTTTGGATACGACCGCAATCTGGCTGCCGGAGAGTTGTCAACTGACCGCGAAGAGGCGGCGATTCTTCACCACTTCGGTCGCCCTTGGGTTACCCCGCCTATGGAAGTCGAAGACAATCCTCAGCAGGTTGTCGTCCACAATGATTGGGACTGGGACGAGGAGCTGTAGCGGTGGGGTCTGGTCCTCTTAGCCGGCACCTCGATCAACGCAGTGACCTTTTTCGGGTTTCCTTTGCCTAGACATCCTTTGCCGCAGCCTACGCCTTGACAAAGGCCGTGTTCAAGTTTGAACGCGCAAGATGGGGCGTCAAGCCCCCTCTCCCAGAGGGAGAGGGGAGCGCTACTCCAACTAAGCCTCCAACCCATCCTGCAACATGCGCAGCGCGACCCGGACCGCTTCAAGCCGTACTTTTTCGCGGCCAATATCGCCAAATAAATGTTCTTCATGGCGGATCGAGCGGTTTTCGCGGGCGCTGGCAAAATGGACGAGGCCAACGGGTTTCATGCCAGTGCCGCCGCCGGGGCCTGCAATGCCGGTGATGGCCACGCTGAGGTTTGCCCGGCTTTCATGCAATGCGCCTTCAGCCAAAGCCCGCGCGACAGGTTCAGAGACCGCGCCAAAGTCGGCCAAGAGGTCGCCCGGCACATGCAACATCTCTTCCTTGGCGCGATTGGAATAGACGACAAAGCCACGCTCAAACACGGCAGAAGAGCCTGCAATCTCGGTCAGAAGGGCGGCAACCAGACCGCCTGTGCAACTTTCGGCGGTCGTAATCTTGATGCCACGGGCCTCTGCATCCCCGATCAGCAGGCGGGCTGCCATCACGAGGTCTTGGGGGAAAATCGACATGGTCGCGATCCTAAATTAGAGCAGTGCCAAAATCGGCGGGCAGTAGGATGGTAGCAGTAGCTTGGGCGGCAATGCCTTCGGCGCGACCGGTAAAGCCCATGCCTTCGGTTGTAGTGGCTTTGACGGAAACTTGGGTCTCGCGCAGGCCCAAAAGTTCAGCGGTTTTTCGAACCATCGCTTCGCGATGTGGCCCGATCTTGGGCCGCTCACAAATAATGGTCAGGTCGACATGGTTGATGCTGCCACCGGCGGCCCGCACCATCTCACCTGCATGGGCTAAAAAGATGCTAGAGGCCGCACCCCGCCATTGCGGGTCCGTTGGCGGGAAATGCTTGCCAATGTCGCCCGCCGATAAAGCGCCATAAATCGCATCCGCCAAACAATGCCACGCCACATCGGCATCAGAATGGCCAGCCAGCCCATGCGTATGAGGCACTTCGACGCCACACAAGGTCACAAAAGTCCCTTCGGCAAACCGGTGCGCATCAAAGCCAGAGCCGATACGGGGCAGTAGCTGTGGGGCGAGTAGGCGTGTCATACGGTCAAAATCCTCTGGCCAAGTAATCTTTTCGAGGAGCGGGCTACCAGCCACCACTTGGACATTTGCCCCATAGGCTTTGGCGACAGCCACATCATCAAGCGGCACTTGTTCGGCGGGCAGGGCCGCATAGGCGGCTTGGATCAGGCTGGACTTGAAGGCTTGCGGCGTTTGAATACGTACCAGGCCATCGCGGGCTTGGGCCTGTTGAACCTGACCATTCGGGGCAAGCCATAAAGCGTCAGCAATGGGAAGGCCCGGGGCTGTCCCATCGGCCCCGGCTTCTAATGCGGTGAATAGATTATCTAGGACCATCTGACTAAGGCCTGGCCGCGCCGCGTCATGGATAAAACTAAAGTGTGCGCCAAGGCTAGCGGCCACGCGCAGGCCATGGGCGACCGATTGGGTACGCGTTTCGCCTGCGTCGGCCAGTAAAAGCGGTATCTGACCCGCGCACGCCAAAACCCGCTCGCGCATCTCTGGCGCACAAACGACGACAATCGCGCTAAAGCGAGGGTCACGGTTAAAGGCTTCAAGGCTCCAGCGCAGAATTGCTTTGCCGCCAAGGGTCTGGAATTGCTTGGGCAGGCCTTCCTCTCTACGCCCAGAATCAGACGTGGAGACCTGTTTTGCGCGCGTCCCTGTTCCGCCGGCGACAAGGATCGCGACCGCGATAGGGGAAGAGGATTGCAGAGGGTCCATAGAGCAACCTTAGCCAGTTTAAGCCCGACACTCCAGCAACTTTGCCCGCTGGAGCGCGAACTTGGCCATCCTCTCAGATTTGACCGCGGAGCGGATGCGGGGTGGTCAAATCGCCAAACAGAACAAAAAATAGGCGTGTTGTGATTAAATATCTTGCATTCAGCATTAAGTGATCTGCTGTTTTGACGTAGTCTGCCATTTATGTAAGCATCATGCTCTAACCAATTGGAAATGCCTGTTTTGGACCGCCTGAAAAACTCCTCGCTCTCGGTTGATTTCGTCCCCGGTCTCCCAACCGATCGAGAAGGCCAAATTGCCGCTGCCTTTTTGGAAGCGCTGCCACTGCCTGCCTTGGGGGTTGAGGGTGGCGGCCAAATCATTCTGGCCAATGGCGCAGCACAGGATATATTTCTAAAGTCTGTGCGCAGCATCAAGGCCAATGGCATCTTGGGCCTGTTCAGCGAAGATAGCCCCATTCATGATCTGATTGAGCGGGCACGCACCACGGGTTCTCCCGTTAGCGGGCGCGATATGACGTTGCGCGGCCCCAGCTTTGGCGATTTTTCTTGCGACATTACCGCCTCGCCCAGCGAGGATGGCGGCTTCATTGCGTTGGTGGTTCGCCCTAAGGGTCGGGGTCGCGATTTGTCAGAGCGTATGCAGGATATGGCCGGTGCCCGTTCGATGGCAGCTTTGGGCCGGACCTTAGCGCATGAAGTCAAAAACCCTCTGGCAGGAATACGCGGCGCGGCACAGCTATTGTTGCGCGACGCAGACCCTGGCGAGTTGGAACTGGTCAATCTAATCGTCGAAGAGACCGACCGTGTGCGGCGATTGATTGATCGGATGGAAAGCTTTGGCGCAGATCCCCCGATTGAGTTTGCGCCCGTCAATGTGCATGCCTCTTTGGAGCGTGTCGCCACCTTGGCGGAGAACGGCTTTGCCCGTGAGATCAGCGTAAAGCGTCGCTTTGACCCGTCTCTGCCAGATGCCTTGGGCGATGAGGATCAATTGATCCAAGTGTTTCTAAACCTCGCCAAAAATGCAGCCGAAGCGGCACAAACTCGGCCAGAGGGTGCCGAGATTATTCTGGCGACCGCCTATCGTCACGGCGTTCGCATGCGCACGCCCTCTGGAGAAGCGCGCGACCTGCCTTTGGAAATTGCCTTTTACGACAATGGCCGCGGCGTCGCCGAAGATGTCAAAGATTGTTTGTTTGAGCCCTTTGTCTCAACAAAGCCCGCCAGCGGTGGCCTCGGCTTGCCCTTGGTGCAAAAGATTGTGAACGCACATGGCGGTGTCGTCGACTTTGAGTCCGAGCCGGGCCGGACCGTGTTTCGGGTGCGTTTGCCGCTCTCCCATCAACGAACTGGTTTGCAAACCAGTCGAAATAAATAGGACCGAAGAATGAGTGTTGCTGGGCGAAATGTTTTGATTGCCGACGATGATGCGTCAATCCGCTTGGTCTTGTCGCAGGCTTTGGCGCGCGAAGGGTATCAGGTGCGCGCGACTGGCAATGCCGCAACCTTGTGGAAATGGATCAAGGAAGGTGAGGGGGATTTGGTCCTTACCGATGTGATGATGCCTGACGGCAATTTGTTCGACTATCTCCCCCGTATGCGTATGGAGCGGCCAAAGCTGCCCATCATCGTCATGAGTGCACAAAACACGCTTTTGACGGCAGTTTCTGCTGCCGAACATGGGGCTTACGAATATCTGCCCAAGCCGTTTGACCTCGATGTCATGGTTGGTTTGGTGCGTCGCGCTTTAGAAGGCAAAAAGGATTTCAACGCTTCCAACCAACAACGCAAAGCGGAAAAGGAAGAGCGTCTGCCCCTGATTGGTCGGTCTTTGCCGATGCAGGAAGTCTATCGCACCTTATCGCGCGCCGCTGGTTTTGACTTGACCGTCCTGATTGAGGGCGAGTCCGGGGTTGGGAAAAAGCTAGTCGCGAGGGTTTTGCACGAATATGGTCGTCGGAAGTCGGGCCCATTTGTGACTTTGAGTTTAGCCGCCCTAGATCCACGCAGCCTCGACCAAGCAATTGAGGGCCATAATGGTGTCGGCTTATTTGCGCAGGCGGCAGGTGGGACCTTGTTTTTGGATGGGCTCGCGGATGCACCTATGCCGACCCAAGCCCGCTTGGCCCGGATTCTGGCCGATACAACTGGACCCAAGTCTGCCATGGGGGATGTGCGCTTAGTCGCAGCTAGCGACCGCGATCTCAAGGGCCTTGTGATGAACGGGACCTTCCGGGAAGACCTCTATTACCGCTTGAACGTGGTGACCATTACCGTGCCGCCCTTGCGCGAGCGCATGAGCGACGTCCCCGATCTCGCGCGCGCGTTTCTGGCTCGGGCAACCAAAGACGGTCTCGGCGAAAAGGCGCTGGATAAATCCGGCGCAGACGAACTCGAAACATGGTCGTGGCC
>CALRLV020000155.1:0-7074 GCA_943368895.1 Ferrovibrio terrae | reverse complement strand
AAGGTCGCTTCCGTCAAAACTTGCTCGGTAAGCGCGTCGACTATTCTGGTCGTTCGGTAATCACCGTGGGTCCAGAATTGAAGCTGCATGAGTGCGGTCTGCCCAAGAAAATGGCTTTGGAATTGTTCAAGCCCTTCATCTACCAACGCTTGGACGCCAAGGGCCTGTCCAGCACGGTAAAGCAATCCAAGAAGCTCGTTGAAAAAGAGCGCCCTGAAGTTTGGGATATTCTCGACGAAGTGATCCGCGAGCATCCCGTGATGCTGAACCGCGCTCCAACCTTGCACCGCTTGGGCATCCAAGCCTTCGAACCAAAGCTGATCGAAGGTAAGGCTATCCAGCTGCACCCGCTGGTCTGTACCGCATTCAACGCCGACTTCGACGGCGACCAAATGGCCGTCCACGTGCCATTGTCGATCGAAGCCCAGCTTGAAGCCCGCGTGCTGATGATGTCGACCAACAACATCTTGAGCCCTGCAAGCGGCAAGCCCATCATCGTGCCAAGCCAAGACATCGTCTTGGGTCTTTACTTCTTGTCGATTGAACGTGATGGCGAAATCGGCGAAGGCAAGGCCTTCCGCGACTTAGGCGAAATCGAAGCCGCTTTGGATGCGGGCGTTGTAACCCTGCACTCCAAGATCAAAGCGCGTTATGTTGGCGTGGATGATGAGGGCAAGCCCGTCACCAAGACGATCAACACGACTCCAGGCCGCTTCATGATTGCCGATCTGTTGCCCCGTCACCCCAAGGTGCCGCCAACCATCGTCAATCAGCTGATGACCAAGAAGGAAGTCTCCAACATTATCGATCAAGTCTACCGCTTCTGCGGCCAGAAGGCGACGGTGATCTTTGCAGACCGCATGATGCAATTGGGCTTCAAGGAAGCTTGTAAGGCCGGCATTTCCTTCGGCATGGCCGACATGGTTGTGCCACCTGAAAAGGAAGCCATGGTCGAAGCAACCCGGACAAGCGTTGAGGAATATGAGCAACAATATTCCGACGGTCTGATCACCAAGGGCGAGAAGTACAACAAGGTCGTGGACGCGTGGTCGAAATGTACCGACCGTGTAGCAGATGCGATGATGGAAGAAGTCTCGAAGCTTCGTCCAGGTCGCGACGGCGTAACCTTGGAGATGAACTCCGTCTATATGATGGCGCACTCTGGTGCTCGCGGTTCAAAGAACCAGATGAAGCAATTGGCCGGGATGCGTGGTCTGATGGCCAAGCCATCGGGCGAGATTATCGAAACGCCAATCATCTCGAACTTCAAAGAAGGCCTGACCGTTCAGGAATACTTCAACTCCACCCACGGTGCGCGTAAAGGCTTGGCCGATACCGCACTCAAGACCGCAAACTCGGGTTACCTGACCCGTCGTTTGGTCGATGTGGCGCAGGATTGCATCATCACGGAAGAAGATTGCGGCACCTCGATGGGTATCGAGTTGCGGGCTGTCACCGAAGGGGCCGAAGTCATCGTCTCCTTGGAACAGCGCATTTTGGGCCGCACCTTGGCGCAAGATGCCGTGGATCCACAAACCGGCGAGGTCCTCTATCCGCAAGACACTTATGTGGATGAAGACATTGCTATCGCCATCGACAAGGCTGGCGTGCAGACCATTAAGGTCCGTTCGCCTCTGACATGCGAAACCCGCAACGGCGTATGCGCGACCTGTTATGGCCGTGACCTTGCCCGCGGTACGCGCGTCAACCATGGTGAAGCTGTCGGCGTTATCGCCGCTCAGTCGATCGGTGAGCCTGGTACCCAGTTGACCATGCGTACCTTCCACATTGGTGGTGCGGCACAGGTGGCTGATACCAGCTTCATGGAAGCCGGTCTCGACGGTGAAGTACGCTTCATGAACCGTGCGACGGTGAAGCGCGATGATGGCGATCTGGTCTGCTTGAGCCGCAACATGGTGATCGCCGTGTTTGATGGCGAAGGCAAAGAGCGTCAGTCCTTTAAGTTGCCATTCGGTGCGCGCATTCGTGCCGAAGACAAGACCAAGGTTGTTCGCGGCCAGCGTCTGGCCGACTGGGACCCGTTTGCAACCCCAATCGTCACCGAAGTTGGCGGCCGCGTGCGTCTACAAGACCTCGTGGACGGTATCTCGGCCCGCGACGAATTGGACGATGCGACGGGTATCTCGTCCAAGCGCGTGATCGACTGGCGTGGTGCGAAGGCCAATAATGACCTGCGTCCAGCTGTCGCTCTGTTGAACGACGATGGCAGCTTCGTGAAATTGGCCAATGGCGCAGACGCTGTCTACACCTTGCCAATCGATGCGATCTTGTCGGTCACCGATGGAGAAATGATCGGGCCAGGTGCCACTCTGTCGCGGGTAGCGACTGGTGGGGCCAAGACCCGCGACATCACGGGTGGTCTGCCACGCGTTGCGGAATTGTTCGAAGCCCGTCGTCCAAAGGATCACGCGATCATCGCTGAAATCGATGGCCGGGTTGAGTTCGGTAAGGACTATAAGAACAAGCGCAAAGTGCTGATCATCCCGGATGATGAGGCTCTGGAGCCCGCAACCTATCTGATCGCCAAGGGCAAGCACTTGTCGGTTCAAGATGGCGACCGGATCAAGCGCGGCGAATATCTGCTCGACGGCAACCCAGCACCACAAGATATCTTGGCGGTTTTGGGCGTGGAAGCTTTGGCTGAATATCTGGTTGAAGAAATCCAGAAGGTCTATCGTCTCCAAGGCGTGGGTATCAATGACAAGCACATTGAAACCATCGTCCGCCAGATGTTGCAGAAGGTCGAAGTCACCGATCCAGGCGATACCGACATGATCAAGGGCGATGCCATTGATGAAGTCGATTTGATCGATGAAAACGCCCGCATGAAGGAATTGGGCCTCCGCGAAGCCACAGCAGAGCCTGTGCTTCTGGGTATCACCAAAGCCTCGCTGCAGACCCGTTCGTTCATCTCGGCCGCGTCGTTCCAAGAAACCACTCGCGTCCTCACCGACGCAGCGGTCAATGGCAAGCACGACACGCTGGAAGGCCTCAAGGAAAACGTCATCGTGGGCCGCCTGATCCCAGCCGGTACCGGTGGTGCACTCCGCCGACTGAAGGCGATTGCCGCCTATCAGGACGCCGATGCCGCGATCGAGCAAGAAAGCGCGATGGAGCCTCTGCCCGCCGAAGTGGCTGGCATGGACGTCGTCGACCTCGGTACCGAATAAGGTCGCTGAGCCTCTCTTTTCTCAAAAGGCCTCGGAGCAATCCGGGGCCTTTTTTGTGCTTGGGACCTGCCGCGCATATGCCACGATGTCATCCCCGCCGGAGCGAAGCGAAGAGCGGGGACCTCAGCGAGTTTGCGGCACAAGGTCTGGGCCTCGGCTGCGCCGTCCGGGATGACATCGCTGAGAGTAGCTTTTCCGTCTGGACCCATTTTGGTAGAAACGTTGTTTCACCAAAATGGATCGTCTAGAATTGAAGCGACTTCTGTGTCGTTAAGTGTCCGATTTCTTTGAAAACGGATCGCCTCGCGGCGCAGCAATGCTGCGCACTTGACTACTCTGATGTCGCACGGACAATTGAAACAGCGGTTAGGTGACCAGAATGGGCACCAAAGCGCCTCCAAGTTCTTCAACTCTATGCGCATGTGCAGACTCCAAAGAAGACGGAGACCGGCACGCCCCACACACGCTGTTCACAAGCGTCTCACGCAAAAGTGAGAAAGGCTTAACGCCTTATGGTTAAGCATGGCGTCCAACAAAATGAAGGATGCGGCCATGAAACGTGTGTTGGCAGGTGTTGGAATTGTAGCCTTGGTGGCCGTTATCGGTATTGGCACGGCCAAGGCCTTGATGAGTAATGAAGCGCCTCATGCGGCTGCAGACGCCAAGCATGAAAGCGCCGACGCCCATGCAGCGCCCGCAGCCCACGAAACGGCAGATGCCCATGCGGCCCCAGAGGGCGAGAAAAAGTCCATCTTGTCGCAATTGATTCCTGGCAAAGATGGTGCGCATTGGGATTATGAGGGCACTAATGGTCCTGAAAATTGGGGCAAGATGGCCGAGGCCAATAAGGCTTGCGCCTCTGGTCAAGAACAATCCCCCATCGATCTCACCGGCGGGGTTGATGCCGAGGTTTCCAACATCGCCCTGCATTGGAAGCCTGCTGAATGGAACGTGCTTAACAATGGCCATACCATCCAAGTTGAAGGCAAGGATGGCGGCTATGCCACTATTGATGGCGAACGCTTTGACCTCATTCAATTCCACTTCCATACGCCTTCAGAGCATACGATTGACGGACGCAATTATCCGATGGAAGTCCATTTCGTGCACAAGAATGCCGAGGGCAGGCTGGCAGTTATTGGCGTCTTGATGATGCCCGGCGGCGAGAATTCCCTATTCTCCACCATTATGGAAAAGGCCCCGAAAGAAGAGGGCTCAGCCAGTGTTGGCTTGATTGAGCAACGTGGCATGATCGCCCCCATTGATGGTGTTTATCGTTATCAAGGCTCGCTGACCACACCGCCTTGTTCTGAAACCGTTTTATGGACAGTTCTGTCGACACCCATTCTGGTCTCGCAAAAGGATGTGGAAGCCTTCCAAGCGCTGTTCCCGATGAACGCGAGACCCATTCAGCCGGTCAATCGCCGCTATGTATTACGCGACTAGGGCTGGCGGGGTAGGGGATTTTCCATCTAGGCCAATTTTTGTGGAACCTATGTTTCACCAAACCCCGTCTGAATTCTACTGACCGCTATACCCAATCTTCCCAAACTCACAAAAGAGTATACCATTCGCATTTAAAGGCTTTGACTAGGTCTAGGCCGCAGCGAGGATTGGTTGAGATGGTGCAAAAGACAGGGGCTTTCGCGGTCATGGCTAGCTTGTTGGCTTTGGCTATCAGTACACTAGCCAGCCTTGCACCTAGCTCAGCAGCGGCACAAACGGCACCCAATCCCGGTTATCTGGTCGTTGTGGGCAAAACAACCGACCGCGCCAAGATCGCCAGCTATGCTTCTGAATTGCCAGCGATTTATGCAAGCCTTAATGGCTATTATCTCGCCATTGGGGCACCAGGGCGCGGCGTTACTTGGCTAGAGGGGCCGTGGACAGATCGCTCTGTCATCTTTGCCAAATTCCCGACGCGGGCCGGTGCCGACGCGTTCTGGTGGGGCGACGCCTATCGGACGGCCATTCGTAAGCGCGACAATGCCGGCGTGTTCAGCGTGGTGGCGGTCGAAGGCGTAGGCCCTACACCGTTTGAAGGGGCAGGGGCTGGCTTTTTGGTTGTCATGACGGGGCCTACCGGCAAAGGCCCTGCAGAAACTGAAGCTTCTGAGCTCGCGACAGCGAGCCTGATCGATAGTGTCAAAAGCTCTGGTGGGCAACTGATCAATGCGCCAGGCGTGGGCCAATTCACGCCGATGGAAGGCGACACCGTCTTTGACCGCGTTGTGGTGGCGGTTTGGCCTAGCCTCGCTGCGCGGGATGCTTATTTGGCCAGTGCCGATGCCGCAGAGGCCAAACGCCTGCGCGCTTTGGCAGGAATAAGCGCCGTTGCGGCGGTCAATGGCGTTCCACGCAACCAAGCCCCCACCGCGGTAAACCCAAATCCGACCACCGTGACACCCAAATGAAGCGAATCATTGGGGGCGACATAAGGTCGCTTTCAGGCATTTTGGGCAGCGATTTTTCGCATCGTCTCGCCGCCTAATGAGCCACGGAAAGAGGGTAAAACGAGCAAAAAAGCGACCTAACAACCCCCCTATGCGGAATTGCAACGCTGGCGTAAGCACCTAAAACCCTTAACTTAATTTTCCCCTTTTTCCCCATTTTCGCGAAAGTTACAGGGTGCGACTGCGTTGCTGCGTTTGCGAAATGGGGTTCGGCGGGCTAAAAGCCACTCATGAAGTCGGGACAGACCGGCCTCTCTAGGACCTTCGTGCGTGATGCAGCGACCGTCCTAGGGACTGTGTGTTTGATCGTATGCCTCAGCACGATCGCTCATGCAGAACCTGTGGTGGAAGATGCCCAGGTTGATGCCGACATAACCACGACCCAATCCCAGGGTACACCGCAATCGAAGCGCAACACGGCCGAGCTCGACCGTGCGCGTCAGATACGGTGTCTGGCTGAGGCAGTATATTATGAAGCGAAGGGTGAGCCCCGTCGCGGCCAAGAAGCAGTAGCTGAAGTGGTTGCAACGCGGGTGGCTTCAAAGGCATATCCGAAAAGTTTCTGTGGCGTTGTCTATCAACGTTCCGGACGGAGTTGCCAATTTTCATGGGCGTGCAGCGCTAGGCGCGCCCCAAGTGGTCTACAATGGCAACGCGCCAATGAGATCGCAGAACGTGTCGTTGACGGATGGAGACCCGGTGTAGCACCCGGTGCGACCCACTTTCACGCGACATTCGTTGACCCCAGCTGGTCGCGCGTCTATCGCCGCGTCACAAGCATTGGGGGCCATGTCTTCTACCGCCCGAATGTGCGGTAAAATCAAACGAAGTCCATTTTGACTTCTAACCTATCAGATGCCCTCGCTGTCTCCAGCGAGGGCATTTTGTTTTTGGATTAGCTGTTCAGGACGCTCTTGCGCATTTGCTTGGCCAGATATTTGGGCAGGAAGCGGCTGAAGAAATGTGCGCGATCTGCCGCTTTGCCGACTTTGACAATGACATCTTCGCCGTGCACCGCATCCCAGGTGCGGGCTGCCGCCATTTCGACCGGGTAGATCTCGATCCCATTCATGGCTGGCCGCTCTTTCGAGTTTGACCCTGCCTTTTCCACCATATCGAGGATGGGGGTATCGACAAACCAAGGGCACAGGGCAATGACGCGAATATTCTTGCGCGAGAATTCAACGTCTAAGGCCTCACTCAAACCGCGCACGGCAAATTTGGTCGCCGAATAGACGGCGAGGCGCGGGGAGCCGACTAGTCCCGCTGTGGAAGCGGTGTTGATCACGCGGGCCCCGGGCGTGGTTTCGAGAAGTGGCAGAGCGGCATAAATGCCATTCATCACCCCTTTGAGATTCACATCCACCACCAGGTCGGCATCGTCCTGAGTAACTTCTTCATACCAGCCATGCTTGCCAATCCCGGCATTA
>CALRLV020000154.1:0-7097 GCA_943368895.1 Ferrovibrio terrae | reverse complement strand
CGCTTCCAGAGCCAAGGCGTCAAGGCATAAAGGGCCCCAAACGACACCATCCCAACCCAACCGAGCGCACCTGAATGCACATGGCCAATGGTCCAATCGGTGTAGTGGGAGAGCGAGTTGACCGCCCGCACCGACATAACTGGGCCTTCAAACGTACTCATGCCGTAGAAAGCCAGCGAGGCCACAAACATCCGCAACACTGGGTCTGTCCGCAACTTGTCCCAGGCACCAGACAAGGTCATTAAGCCGTTGATCATGCCGCCCCAGCTGGGCATCCATAGGATGATCGAGAAGGTCATCCCCAAGGTCTGCGCCCATTGCGGTAAAGCCGTGTAATGCAAATGGTGCGGGCCAGCCCAGATGTAGATGAAAATCAGGGCCCAAAAGTGCACAATCGACAATTGATAGGAATAAACTGGCCGGTTTACTTGCTTGGGAATGAAGTAATACATGATAGCGAGGAAGCCCGCCGTCAGGAAGAAACCCACAGCATTATGGCCGTACCACCATTGGGTCAGGGCATTCTGCACTCCACCAAACAAGGGGTAAGAGGTTGTCGCAAACGGCGAGGTTGGAACCGCTAAATTGTTCACCACATGCAGCATGGCGATGGTGACTATAAAGGCCAAATAGAACCAATTGGCGACATAAATATGTGGCTCTTTCCGCTTCCAAAGCGTGCCTAAGAAGACCAATAGATATGCGACCCAAACGACTGTGAGCCACAAATCTACGTGCCATGTCGGTTCAGCATATTCTTGCCCCGAGGTAACCCCCATCAGATAGCCGGTCGCGGCTAGGGCGATGAAGAGTTGATAGCCCCAGAAGACGAACCAAGGCAGCATGCCGCCAAATAATCGGGCCCGACACGTGCGCTGAACCACATAGAAGCTGGTCGCGAGCAGCACATTGCCGCCAAAAGCGAAGATGACTGCCGAGGTATGCAAGGGCCGCAGGCGTCCAAAATTCAAGAAACCGAAGTCCTTGAAGTAGAGCAGGTCTGGAAAAGCCAATTGCGAGGCAATCACCACACCCACAAGCATCCCAACGATGCCCCAGAAGGTTGAGGCAATCACCCCAAACCGGATCACCCCATCGCTATAGGTCGATTGATCGTTTTGAAGCGCGGTGCCATGGGCGGTGAAGACTAAGCCCAGCGCGGCCGTGATAGCTGCGCCCAAGAATATCCAGCCATGGACCGTCATGCCGACGTCTTCGGCGTGCGAAGTGGCAAAGATGGCCCAAAGAGCCACTAAGAATGCGACGCCGCAGGTAAAAATAATATCGAAGCGAGGCATCGCTTTGGTTTTGAGTAGGTTTGGTTCCATCGCTAGACAGGCCCCCAGAAGCCAGCACGGTTTATCCGTACTATGGTCACGGACTTGTGATAGGCCCTATTTCCACAAAAATAAAAGGGTTATTTTGTCGCAGGGTCTGCGCGCCATTTTTGCTGGATGTTATCGGGCTTTTCAGGCATGGTGACACTCTCACAAACACGTGAAGAGGCTTTTGGTTCCATGCGCACAAATCAGGCAGTCAGCAAAAGAGCCACTAAAAATCCAATTATTTCAGTTAATAACCCCACCCTTGCGTTGGCACTCATCAGTCTAGGCCTTTTTCTGATCAAATTGGGTCCTTGGCTTTCAGGAACATCGCAGACAGTGGGGAGTTGGTGTCATCATGGCGCAGCCTTCAGCGCACATGGCTTGATCCAAGATCTTGTTTGGATGGCAAGTCAGCATTGCGGCTATTGCTATCTGGGTGCTGCACTGGTCGGAATCGGCATGGCCACAGGCTTGCGTCGCCCGATCTAAGACGCGCTTTCGAACAGCAATTTAAATCGGGGCTCTTAGATCAAAGCCGAGCGCGGAATCATCGCCACTGCGACCGCTCGAGGCACCATCTGGTGACAGAATTTGAGCGATGGACTTCATGCCCAGGAGTGACTGAATGACATCTAGGCCAGCCTCTTCCTGCTTTTGATCCCCCGCCCCGTAAAGTTGCGCCAACATGCTTGGGTTTAAGGCGGCCAAGGACTTATTGTCCCCATCTGCCACTTGGCCCAACATGCGCATGAAATCATTTGGTTGGCCGTTGAAATAGTCATTCTCCAGCAAATTAGCCATCAACCGGCTGGCGAGCGCCCGATCAATCGTCCCAGCGGCATAGGTTTTTGGACCAAACAAATGCGCAGGCTCGTCGCCTAACTCATGCTGGCTCACTGCAGGGGCTTGTCGGTTGGCGGTAGCGCGTAAATTGTCCAGGACTTCTGCAACCGTGCGCTCAGCACCGCTGCCCTTGTAAAAGATTGGGCGGTTAGCTGCCGCTGCACTGGGAAACAGGTCGGCGGCACTGGCCCAAGGCCGGTCGCGCACAGCATTGACCAGTTCCGCCGCGCCCCCAGCACCTAGAAAATGGGCCGCATAAAGATCACCTGGCTCTGGTTCTTGGCCCGTGCGCGCGCGCAGATAATCGGCATTATCACTTGCGAATTCAGCTGCCATCAGCGACGAAATCTTTGGATCATATCGCAAATCCAGAATCGCACGTCGAAGGCCGGGGTCCGACACATTTGGGCGGCCATTGGCCCCCATCTCAATCATGGAAGCTTCTGCGCCTAAGCCGTGCTTGGCCCCGTGCCGCTTGACAGTCGTGAGCCATGTTGCATCTAGAAATTGAAACAGGCCTGTGGCGCTGGATGTCTTGGCTTCAGCCTTAGGATTGAGCGAGCTCTCGCGAACAGCGGTCGACAACAGAAACTGGAAACTCATGCCCGTGGTACGCGAGGCGTGGGCAATAGCTTGGCGTACGGGCGAGCCGCCAATGGCTTCAGGTGTCACTTGCTTGTCTCCTACAGCGTTTCAGTCGCACTTCGGGCAACCGGTTCCACAGGCACAAGATCAACCAACCATGGTTAAGACTCTGTTAGCGTAATTTTAACCATCAGAAATCAATAGGATTTTGGGAGCCCCAATACCTTTTCTGCCACGAAATTCAGAATCATTTCGCGCGAAACCGGTGCGATCCGCGCAATCATTGATTCGCGGAACATGCGTTCTACCTGATATTCCTTGGCATAGCCCATCCCGCCATGGGCAAGAACCGCGGCTTCACACGCGTGATAGCCGGCCTCAGCACCCAAATATTTGGCGGCATTGGCTTCTGCGCCGCAGTCAAGACCCGCATCAAACAAAGCGGCAGCCTTCATCGCCAGAAGCTCTGCTGCTTCCAACTCGCACCAGGACTTAGCAAGAGGATGTGCGACGCCTTGATTCATGCCGATTGGGCGACCAAACACCACGCGCTCTTTGGCATATTGGGCAGCACGGGCAAGCGCGGCACGCCCCAAGCCAATGGCTTCGACTGCGAACAACACACGCTCTGGGTTCAGGCCTGAGAGAATGTATTTGAAACCCTTGCCCTCTTCGCCGATCAGCGCATCATGGGGGACCTTCAAATCCTCGATAAACAGCATGTTACATTCCACTGCCTTGCGACCCATTTTCGGGATAGGCTTGGCGTCAATCGCAGTGCGATCGAAGTCGCAGTAAAACAGGCTAAGGCCATCGGTCGGGCGAGCAGCTTCTTCGCGCGGCGTGGTGCGCGCCAAAATCAAGATTTTGTCAGCGCGTTGGGCAGAGGTGGTCCAAATCTTCCTGCCCGTGATCGTATAGCCCTCATTGGTGCGCACGGCGCGCGTGGTGATTGCAGCGGTCTCAAGGCCAGCATTTGGCTCTGTTACCGCAAAGCACATCTTGTGTTCACCTGTGATAAGCTTCGGCAAATAGGCCTGCTTTTGCGCCTCCGTCCCAAATTTCTCGATCGGCTTTGGGCCAAAGATGTTCAGATGGATCGCCGAAGCGCCCGAAAAGCCTGCTCCAGATTGGGCCACTGTCTTCATCACGATGGCAGCTTCAACCAAGCCAAGCCCCGCCCCGCCATAGGCCTCTGGAAACGCACAACCCAACCAACCGCCGTCTGCCATATCGGCAACAAATGGCTCTGGAAAACGGCCAGTCTCGTCGGTCTCAGACCAAAAGGCATCATCATATTTAGCGCAAATCCGGCCCACGGCTTCTTCAATCGCACGGTGCTCTTCATTCATGTCAAAGCCGCTCATTTTTCTTTTCTCCCGTGCATTTGTCCGGACATTTATAACACGCCTTCTAGCTGGAAAAGCGCGTTGGTGCAAAGAGGGTGGTCAAACTCTCATCCAGTGCTTTGCCAGATATAAGCTGGCTTAAATAGGTGCCAATGGCGGGTGCCAGCAACCAACCATTACGATAGGTCCCCGTGGCGAGATAGATGCCTGACACGCCACTTGCGCCAACCAATGGCGCGTGATCGGGCGTGTCGGGGCGCAGCCCTGCCCACGCCTCGACGACTTGGGCCATCTTCAGGGACGGAAGAAGCTTTGTAGCTTCAGCGAGCAATGCCAAAACTGGATCGATGTCGACACTAAGTGTGGGGGCTGCCAACGGGTCTGAGGACGCGCCAATGATGAGGCTCCCACCCCGCGACAACAGATAGATTCGGCCAGCACGAACTATCGGACTAGCCAACTCCGGATGCGCGACGCGCACCATTTGCCCCTTCACTGGACTTAGGGCTCTCAAGGAGCCAACAGCCGGGCTCAAGCCTGCTGCGCCAAAGCCATGGGCGAGGACGATTGCCTCAGCCTCTAGGGTGCGCCCATCCAACATGCCAATACAATGGCCTGCCAGTTTGTTGACTTGACCGATCACAAGCTCGCCACCGAGTGCATTGAACTGGGTCAAGAGGCTTTTAAGGGCAGCACGGGGATCGAGCGCACGCTCAGCGGGTGCTTTAAAGACCGCTTGTGCGATTAGCCCTGTGGGCACAGAAAACGAAGTAAGGTCCAAGCCGAGTGCGGCCGCGCGCTGCTGTAAAGCCAACAGGGAGTCGAGCTCCGCATTCGTGCGCGCCAGGAAAAGGCTGGGGCCCAGCAGCTCGATGGCGCAGTTCGCAGCTAAGTGCTGCCACTGTTCTGCGCTCTGCAGCGCAAATTGGACATAAGCTTCAGGACAGTTCGGATCAGCTGCCATCTCGAAGAGCGGGGCCAGCATCCCACCGGAGGCCCAGCCAGCACCTGGCATCCCAGAATCCACAATTGCAACTCGATGCCCGTCTTGCAGAAGCGCGATACCGGCACAAAGGCCGACTGGGCCTGCCCCGACGATCACAATGGATGGTTGACGCAGCATTGTCATTGGCTCGGCTGTATCATGGGGAAGGCTCAACCCTCAGCCAAAGAAATGAAATGTCGAACAGGCCAACTGGGGCCATAAATGGCCAAAAGGCAAAACTCGCATGGTACCGTGAAGTGGAATTGAACCGCTGACCTCCAGAGCCACAATCTGGCGCTCTAACCAACTGAGCTACCACGGCACACATGCGAGGGGGCGGGAGATATACTGTCCGCCCTTTTTCTTCAAGTCCCTTAGTGTTCAAATCCATGTTTTGCTTCAGCTTGCGCTAGAATAAATAGCCCAATTTCTCGATCTGGTTCTGCAGCGCGCTAAGACGCGCGCTCGTTCGAGGGATGTCTTTGAACCGGCTGGAATTGCGCAACTTTTCTGTGGTCGCCCAACGACTCCAAAGGGTCAGCACAGCGCGCGGGTCATAGCCGGATGAAAGATGGATTTCTAAAGCGCCGCGGTCTAGGGCCTCGCCACTGATTGCGCGCTGGATGGCGAGGACACGCTGGCAGAACCAAGCAGCAAGTTCAGCCTCTGATTGGCAGGCGGCCAGAAAGCCGGACGTCACCCAAACCTTGCCGCCAGTCATAACCTCTGCGCGTACACCATCGGTCTCGATCACGCCGACCTCTAGCTTCTCACGGGGCTGGCCGAGCCTAACCCAAATCCGTCCTGTTACCTTCCAAAGACGGGCGTATTCCGACCCAGATTGGCGAAAACTAGAAAGCGACTTTAGGGCCATCCAATCTTGGGAGCCCTTTGCGCGCGCATGAGCTTGGCCCGCAACGCCCACAAGCCCAACGGCCGCCAGACGAAATAAGGTGCGCCGCCGCAATAAAGAGCCCACTCCTTGCTCAATGGTCTTCAAAGCTTGCACGCTGTCCACCACGACGTCACGACCTCGCATCTTGTCAGCCAAAGCCGCTACGCCTCAGTGGTATCAAATTCAAGCCAGCCCCGTACGGTTAGGGATTTGCTGGTTTGACGTCTGGCTTGTCTGTTTTCTCTGGCACGACCTGAATGCGGATCGTGTTTTGGGGCAGGAGATAGCGCTTGGCTATTTCGTGCAACTGTGCGGGCGTGATCGCTTGAAGCCGGGATTCGGTCTGTGCTTCACGGTCAAGCGCAAAACCACGCGCGGCGCCGGGCAAGCGTGGCGTGTATAAATCCGACAACATGTAGGACCAATAGCCATTGGATTGACGGGAGCGTTGTAAGGCCTTCACATCCGGCTCAACAACCCGATTGATTTCATCCTGCGTAACGCCATTGCGGACCAATTCGGCCGCAATACCGTCAATAATGGCTTCAACCTGCTTGACTTCGTCTGGCGTGACATTCGCCAAGGCATAAAAACCCCCTAGATTGGCAAACCCCAAACTGTTCCAGCCCCCACTTGGTGAGTAAGACTTCCCAGCGGCTTCGCGAACTTTGTCGGTCAATCGCAATTGTAGAATTTCACCCAACACTTGGAGCCGCTCTGCCTCGAAGGGGTCAACCGCGCCCAAACTCGACCAGCTTACATAGGTAATAGCTTGTTCTTTAGGACCTTTATGGGTGAGGATCCGTGGTGGTCCGCCGACTGGTTTTCCGCGAATTGCAGAGAGTTGCTTGAGATCAAGATCAAGGCCCTTTCGGGCTGGCAAGGCCCCGAAGGTGCGTGAAACAGCATCCACTACCAGCTCGTAAGGGACATCTCCGACGACCACGATATGGATTTTGCCCTCATTGAGTAGGCGCTTTAATAATTGCTTGCCCTTTTCGTCATCACTGTTGAGGGCCCGGTTTAGGTCCGGTTCGAGGTATTCGGGGTGGCCCGTAACAAAAAGGCTCAACCCGTAGAAGCCAAAAACTCCGCCGGCCGTTTGAGTATAGCTT
>CALRLV020000153.1:0-7125 GCA_943368895.1 Ferrovibrio terrae | reverse complement strand
GCCCATGGGAGACTTTGAATTGCCAAAGGCCTGATCGAACTGTGACTTGACAACACGGGCAGCTGCCTCGGGCATTTCCCCTTTGGGCCAAGCTTCAGTTGGGAAAGGCACGCCCTTCGGCTGAGACGGCAGAGGTACCAATGGTGCCTTAGCATAGGCTGCCATTTGCGCCTTTTGACTGTCTTGGGCGACCACAAACGTGCCCAAGCCTGTTGCGATAGCCGCACAAACGGCAAGGCCGAGCCAGACTGGACGAGAAAGTGTTGGAAAATTTCTGCTGGGACGCATGGCGCGGCGCATCATTAGCCTCTAGATGAACAAGACAGACCGCATTAGGCTGGTCTCTAACGACTCTCTTTATAAGGTTCTATCGCCTGTGCGCAAACTGCCTTCTTTTTCCACGATCGTTGGCATAGTCCTTGTTGCCATATTTGTCATCGTGCTGGCGGTTGGCTTTCAAGCCCGCAAGTACGGCGAGATCGGTGCCGGCTTCATCGCGCGCCAGATGTGCAGCTGCCTCTATGTTCAAAACAGGGACGAGAAGGCCTGCCGCGCCGAAATTGGCTCTCAGATTGATAGCGCACAAATCGTCTATATGGATGAGCGGGTCATCGTGAATTTTTCTGGCCTCAACCAAGCCGAAGCGCGCCTAAAGCCGGGCTATGGCTGCAATGTGCAGACTTTTGTCGGCACCATGCCTGCGCCCGTCCTCAAAGACCCTGTGAATAACTAGGCTGTGCTGGAAGGCCTCGCCAAAAGAACCAACTGAAGGAGCGTAGGATGATCGTAACCACAACTGATTTTGTTGAGGGCCGCAAAGTGACCCATTATCTCGGTGTTGTTGCGGGCGAAGCCGTAATCGGGGCAAATGTGTTCCGCGATTTGTTTGCTGGCATTCGCGACGTCATCGGTGGACGCAGTGGTGCTTATGAAAAAACCCTTCGTGAAGCGCGCCAAGTGGCTATTGATGAGTTGATGATTGAAGCCAAGTCCTTGGGTGCGGATGCCGTCATAGGGGTATCCATTGATTTTGAAGGTGGAGTCCACCAAGGCACAATGATGATGGTTGCTGCCAGCGGCACCGCCGTGCGCCTTGGATAAGAAGGCGTGACAACTTCCCCCTTTTTGGTCGCCATCAGCGGTGGCTCAGGTTCCGGCAAGACGACAACGGCTGCGCAATTGGTTGGCCTATTGCGGCCACTCACAGCGCGTATCGTCAGCCAAGACGATTATTACAAAGACAGCCGCTCGTTGCCCGGTTTTGACCCTGCGACTTATGATTTTGACACGCCTGAAGCGCGCGACCATGTGCTGTTAGAACAGCATTTAAAGGCGATCAAAGCGGGTGAGGCCGTAGATGTGCCCATTTATGACTTCACCATCCACGGACGGCGCGAAGCCACTCACCGGCTACCACACTGCGACGTGGTGATCCTTGAAGGTACCCACACTCTGTGCGACAGCGCCATTTATGATTTGTGCGATTTGAAGGTCTTTGTGGATACACCATCGGACATCCGTTTGCTGCGCCGTCTTTTGCGGGACATTCATGAGCGTGGCCGGACACCTGAAACGGTAGCCGCGCAATATCTCTCCACCGTCCGCCCAGCCTATGAGCGCTGGACCGGACCCAGTCGCATGAATGCAGACTTGATCGTCTCAGGGGGGACCGGAGTTCAAGGCTCTCAATCGGAGACTGCCTTTGGTGCTGCTGCCCAAATTGCGGCGGCCATCCGCAAGGCACTGGGCTTGCCCGCGGTCGTTTAAACAAAACGGCCGGGCATTGCCCGGCCGCTTCGTCTATCAGATTGATGCCTTAGAGTGACTTCACAATCGCTTCGGTCATCTTCTTGGCGTCTGCAAACAACATCATGGTGTTATCGCGGAAGAAGAGTTCGTTCTCTACGCCCGCATAGCCAGAGCCCATGCCGCGCTTGATGAACAACACCGTTTTTGCCTTTTCCACATCCAAGATTGGCATGCCGAAAATGGGGCTTTGTGGATCAGTCTTGGCAGAGGGATTGGTCACATCGTTTGCGCCAATCACATAGGCCACGTCTGCCTGACCAAATTCTGAGTTGATATCTTCCAACTCAAAGACTTCATCATAGGGCACTTGGGCTTCTGCCAAGAGGACGTTCATGTGGCCCGGCATCCGCCCTGCGACGGGATGGATGGCATATTTGACCTCCACGCCTTCGGCTTTCAGCTTGTCGGCCATTTCTTTTAGCGCGTGCTGGGCTTGAGCCACCGCCATGCCATAGCCTGGCACGATGATGACACGCTCTGCGTTCTTCATGATGAAGGCCGCATCTTCCGCGCTACCCTGCTTGACGGGACGGGTCTCCACCTTGCCACCGGCAACAGCGGCACCATCAGCGGCACCAAAGCCGCCCAAAATGACCGAGATAAAGCTGCGGTTCATGCCCTTACACATAATGTAGGACAGGATCGCACCAGACGAACCGACCAAAGCACCCGTGATGATCAGCGCATTATTCTCCAGCGTGAAGCCCAAAGCTGCCGCTGCCCAACCGGAGTAAGAGTTGAGCATGGAGACCACGACCGGCATATCCGCGCCGCCGATTGGGATGATCAAAGTCACCCCCAATAGGAAGGACAAGGCAACCAGCGCCCAGAAGGCCCAAAGGGCTGCGCCATGAGTGGCGATCAAAACGCCGATCAGCGCAATAATCCCGACCAAAATCAGAATATTGAGCAAATGACGGGCAGGCAGGATGATCGGCGCGCCACTCATATTGCCGTTGAGTTTTGCAAACGCGATCAACGACCCGGTAAAGGTGATCGACCCAATCGCGATCCCAAGGCCCATTTCGATCAAGGACGCGGTTTTGATTCCACCGCCTTCAGCCGCAATATGAAAAGCCTCGGGGCTATACATGGCTGCGCCAGCAATCAGAACTGCGGCAAGACCGACGAGCGAGTGAAACGCTGCCACCAATTGCGGCATGCTGGTCATGGCGATCTTGCGTGCCAAGACCGCCCCGACACCACCACCGATGGCGGTTGCTGCGAGGATCAGGCCAATTGTTGTGACATCAAGCTTAACGGCAAGCAGCGTCGTAACGACCGAAATCGCCATACCGATCATGCCATACGTATTGCCCTGACGGCTGGTCTCTGGGCTGGAAAGCCCGCGCAGAGCCAGAATGAACAGGACCCCGGAGACGAGGTAGAGAAGGGCTGCAATGGATGGGGTCATCTTAGTGGCCGACCTTTCCAGGAGCTGCACGCTCCTTCTTTTTGTACATGGCCAACATGCGTTGGGTCACGAGGAACCCGCCGAAGATGTTAACGGCGGCCAGTGCCACGGCGAGCGCGCCCATGCCACGCGACACCCAAGTCGCGCCATCAGCACCACCATCTGGCAGCGTAGCTGCAGCCGCAATCAAGGCACCCACGACAACGACCGAGGAAATAGCGTTGGTTACGGCCATCAAAGGCGTATGCAGAGCAGGAGTCACACTCCACACCACATAATAGCCAACAAAAATCGCCAACACGAAAATGGCGAGGCGGAAAACGGTGGGATCAACGGCTTCCATGTTCAATCCTCATGCTGCTGTCAGGGAGGGGTGCACGACCGCGCCATCGCGGGTGAGCAGCATGCCCTGAATGATATCGTCGTCAAAATGCGGGGCGAAGGCCTTGGTCTCTGCGTTGGTTAGCAAAGGCAGAAGATTCAACAAGTTCTTCGCATAAAGCGCGCTGGAATCGGCTGCCAATCGGCCAGGCAGATTGGCAAAGCCCGCGATGGTCACACCATTTTCAGTAACCACCAATTCATCGGCCTTAGACAATGGGCAATTGCCCCCTTGCTCGACCGCCAAATCCACAATCACACTGCCGGGCTTCATGGCGGCCACCATTTCTGGCGTCACCAAGACGGGGGCAGGGCGACCGGGGATCAAGGCCGTAGTGATCACGACGTCTTGCTTGGCAATATGATCGCCAACCAACACAGCTTGCTTGGCCTGATATTCCGCGCTCATGGGCTTAGCATAGCCCGCAGCGGTTTCAGCGGCTTTGAATTCCTCGTCCTCAACCGCAATAAACTTAGCACCTAGCGAGGCGACTTGTTCTTTAGCGGCAGGCCGCACGTCGGTGGCGGTCACGATCGCGCCAAGACGACGGGCGGTTGCAATAGCCTGAAGACCGGCCACGCCTGCCCCCATCACAAAGCACTTGGCAGCAGCAACGGTTCCTGCCGCCGTCATCATCATCGGAAAGCCCCGACCATAGAGCGCCGCACCTTCGATCACGGCGCGATAGCCGGCCAAGTTTGCTTGCGAAGACAAAGCATCCATGGCCTGAGCGCGGGTGATGCGCGGGGTAAATTCCATCGACAAAGCGACCACACCAGCTTTAGCTGCTGCGTCAATCAGCGCTTTATCGCTGTGCGGGCTCCAGAAAGCCACGACGCCAGCGCCCTTTGGCACGAGCTTCAACTCGGCCGCACTTGGACGGCGAACCTTCAAGACAAGGTCAGCACCTTTCAACGTCGCCTTTGCATCGGCGGCGATTTCGGCACCTGCCTCGACGAACAGGCGGTCTGGTGAGGACGCGTGATCACCGGCACCGGTTTCAATCACGATCTGATGGCCCGCCGCCGTCAATTTCTTAATGGTTTCTGGCGAGGCCGCCACCCGGGTTTCCCCGTCGCGCGTTTCCTTCAATATTGCTATTCGCATGAAGCCTAATCTCCCCTGAGCCCCTGCACGTGCTTTGTTAACACGATGGCTGACCTACCGCGCTGACGCAAGCCTATTCGTCGCACCTGCGTTAAATCAACTGCGCCACTTCAAGCTTTGTGGGCGAATTGGATTAGAGAAAGGCCGCCCCTCGGCCCGACTTTGCGCCCATTCCCGCTTGAGTTTGTTGTACCACTTAGCTTGCACGTCGATGTCGTCAATCCAAAGCATGCCTTTGGTAAAAGGCAGACCTTTATTCTGTAGGTCCACCATGCGGCCATCTTGGTCCAAGAATTCGCGGGCGGCGGGGATGAGGATTGGCTTGATCAGGTCTAATAATGGCGCGCGGGTCCAGTAGCTAATCTGGGTAATCAGAGTCGATTTGCCGTCAATTGGCGTCAGACAGGTGAGCGTGAAGAATTGGCTCTTGTCATTTTCCACCACTTCCCAGCGAAAGCCCGGCACCATGAAGACAATCTCGGTCGTCACGCCCTCACCGAACAAGAGGCGGTAAGCCAGAGAGTTTGACGACGGTGCATGTCGCGCAATGGCCCAGCCGTAAAGCCGCGGCTCAAATTGCTTTTCCTTGATCTTGAGACCCACCGACGGTGGCCGCCACCACCATTGATTATGGACAAAGGGCACGTGGGCCGGATCCATCAGGCCCACCACCGCATTATCCATATGGGCTTCAAACACCCGGCTCACGACAAATTTGGGCTTATCGGCCTTAATCCCAAAATCAGGTGGCGGAAGGTCGGGCGTGCCGTCAAACCGGGGGTCTGACGAGATATAGATAAAGACGATGCCATTGCGCTCCGCATGGGGATAGCGGCGGACCTTCACTTTGGACGGGTCATAGGGTTGTCCCTCGACCAAGGACGGCATCAGCTTACAGACGCCATCGCCGCCAAAGCGCCAGCCATGATAGGGGCATTCAATAGTGGCTTGGCCATTGGTCTCAACTTGACGCCCCGCCGACAAAGGCACCGCGCGATGCGGGCAGACGTCGCGGATCGCCAAAACCTCACCCTGCGCGGTCCGCCCCAAAAGCACGGGCTCGCCCACAATCATACGCCGGAATTGCTTGCCCGCCTTCAGCTCCGCCGAGGTCGCAGCGAAATACCAGCAGTCTAGTAACAGCCCATCAGAAGTGATGGATTGCGCAGTCGAGAGAGGGGAAACGTCATCAGCCATAGCAAATCCTATAGACTAGTTTTGCCGACACGAAAAATATCATCCCATGCGGAAAACCGGTGCATCCAAATCCAAGGGCCGTGGCGTCTTATCTGTATCCAACCAACAATAAGGATACTAAAATGAAAACCCTCCCCCTGATCCTTGCCGCCGGCCACCTTTGCTTAGGCTTTGGCCTTGCAAGCCCTGTGTTTGCTGCCGTTCCGCAGGCTAAAGTTATGGCTCATCAGGCTGTTGCCCCACTCAAACCAGAGCAAATGGCTTGGGCGAAGGACTTCGCCCACCCCAACAGCCGCCAGACATTGTGCCAAACTACGGGACGCCAAGCCTTTAGTGCTAAGACGTGCGCCATTCTAAGCCAACTTGCACCCCAACCCACCACCGAAGGCCAAGTCATTGACGTCAAGACGCTGAAAGCCAATCGCACCCTCTGGCTGTCATTGCCCATGAGCGTCCGCGACCGACTAGAGACTTTTGATGTGCTGGTGATTGCCACCGTCCAGGCCCCCGCCCAACCCACGCTTGCTCGTTAGTCATAAAGAATGCAGCTTGCCTGCATCCAAATCCAGCTGCGGCGGCGTCAACTGTCTTTGCCGTCGCCGCACATGAGAAAAGGAAAACAAAATGGAAAATGTTGGTGAATTCGTCCCCTTCATGCTCTTCTTCTGCATCACCGTGGGGGTTCTCGCGACGCTCTATTGGAACGCCAAAGTCCGCGAAGGCCAGCAAGAAACCCTGCGCCAAGTCATCGCCTCTGGCCAAAAGCTGGATGAGACCACGCTAAAGCTGATGGTGAAGGCCCCCAATTCGCCAGATATGGACCTGCGCGCCGGTATTATCAGCCTGATGATGGGCTTGGGCTTTTGTGCCGCTGGCGGAATCAGCAAACTCAATGGCTTTGACGACGGCTTTGGCATCGTTTTGATCCTAATTGGCGTTGTTTTGGCCTTTACCGGCGCGGGTCAGCTTTTAAGTTGGCGCATGCGTCGGCCCGCTCCTCCGTCTGAACCGCAATAAGACGAGGGGAAACGCGAACTAGGTCATGACCATGCACACCAGTCAAACGCTTGTCAGCGATGTTGATGAAGCCTTGGTCAAGCGCGCCCGCACGGGTTCCTCCAACGCGTTTGACCAGCTGGTGCGCCGTCATCAAGCCGCCGTTCGTGGCTTCCTGTGCCGGATGGTCCAAGAGCCAAGCTTGGCCGACGATCTGGCA
>CALRLV020000152.1:0-7128 GCA_943368895.1 Ferrovibrio terrae | reverse complement strand
CATCATTGACGATTGCCGTTGCTTGGATCAGCGCGCCACCATTTTCACGCGCGCCTTGCGCCATCAGCCGCCACAGGGCAATCGCCCCTGCCGCCGTTGATGCCAATACCAGCACCAAAACCAAGACTCCTGCGCCATAGGACACAAAGCCCGGCGCATTGAGCGCCAAAGGTGCCAGCAAAGCGAGCAAGAAAAAAGCGAGGATCAACCCGCCCGCCGAAAGCGCAATCAGTCCGCCCTCATGACCCGTACGCGCCTTAGCTGCATCAAAGCCATCACGCAAATTTTGCATGAGATATTTGGGGTTTAGAGGAAACGGGGTGCGCGCCATAATTGAGTGATGACGTGACTCTATGGGTTTGTGAAATCCGATCCGTCGTAAGGCCTTAGACGTGATCAAAATAGCGCGTCAGCACGCCTTCATAAATATCTGTTAGCGTTTCAATATCGCGGGTTTCCACGCGCTCATTAACTTGATGCATGGTCGCACCGACCAAGCCAAATTCGCAGACCGGGCAATAATCCTTGATGAAACGGGCATCTGAGGTACCACCCGTGGTCGACAATTCAGGCCTGCGGCCTGTCACCGCCTCACAGGATTCTTGAATAAGGTGCGTCAGAAGACCGGGCGGCGTGAAGAAGGCCTCGCCAGAGACCATGATCGACAACTCGATCTTGCCATTAAACCCGACTTCGGCACGCTGGGCTTCTGCTTTCAGCCAGTTTGATAGGCTTTCGCCCGTATGGGCGGTGTTAAAGCGGATGTTGAAGCGGGCAGTCGCCTTTTCCGGGATCACATTGGTGGCCGGATTGCCGACGTCTATGGTCACCACCTCCAAATTGGAGGGCTGGAAACCTTCGGCTCCATCATCTAGCTGATGGGTTTGGATTTGGTGCAGAAAACCGATCAAAGCGCGCACGGGATTGGCGGCTTTATGGGGATATGCAACATGGCCTTGGATGCCCGTCACCGTGACGGTGCAATTGAGGGAGCCACGACGACCATTCTTGATCATATCGCCCATGGCGTCTGGATTGGTTGGCTCGCCCACCAAGCATTGGTCTAGGACTTCGCCTTCTTCGGTAATGGCGCGGAGGAGCTTTTTCGTACCATGCAGCGCGACACCTTCTTCATCTCCGGTGATGAGGAAGGAAATAGAGCCCTTGGGCTTTGGATTCTTCTCCAAATAGCGGGCTGTGGCCGCAATAAAGGCGGCGATCCCGCCCTTCATATCGGCAGCTCCCCGCCCGATCAGCAAGCCATCTTGAAGTGCGGCTTCAAACGGATCGACTTTCCATTGCGCCAAATCCCCCGTTGGCACCACATCGGTGTGGCCAGCAAAGCAGAAATTGGGGCCTTCTGTTCCCAAGCGCGCATAGAGATTATCGACATCCTCAAAAGGATAGCGCTTGACCACAAAGCCTAGGGCTTCCAGCGCTTGTTGTACGACGTCGAGCGCACCAAGATCCGCTGGCGTGACAGAGGGTTTGCGGATCAAATCGCAGGCAAGATGGATGGGGTCGAAGATGTTTGTGGTCATAAGCCCAACCTAGGGCAGATTGGCGGCTCTAGCCAGTGGCGGCAACCCGACGGATCGCAGCCATGGCTGCGGCATTGGCGATCAAGTCCGCGCCCTCGGTCCAGACAGGTTGGCCAGACTGAATGGCGTCGACTATGCCGTCAAACTGATAGGCAAAGGTTGGGCGGCGTGGAAAGGTTTCGCGGGTTTCTTGACCGTCGAGGGTCAATTTAAGTTCCGCGCCATATTGGGGGGCAAGCGGGTTATCAATATCAAGGCGACCTTTGGTGCCGACAAGCTCTAACCGTGGCGGCTTGCGCCCGCCTTCGGGGTCCATGTCGCAAATTACATTGGCCTCAAGGCCATTTGGGAAGGAGAAATGCGCTGTCGTGCGCCGATCTATCCCGTCCGGCTCAAGGTCTTGATGTGCGGAGGTCACCTCAGGCTCCCCCCCGGCCAAATGGCGCAGCCAACTGACGGGATAACAGCCGAGATCAGCCAGAGCGCCCCCACCTTGGGCTGCCTGCCAGCGAAACTCACGTGCATTGCGGACAATCGGGACCGAAAACTCTGCCTCGGCCGAGACAAGCTCACCCAATTGTCCTGATTGCACAATCTCTACCGCCCGGCGAAACAAGGGATGCCAGCGATAATGAAAGGCCTCGATCAAGCGTTTGCCTGCCTTGTTGGCAGCCTCCACCAAAACCCGCGCGTCGGCCTCATTAACGGTTGCAGGCTTTTCGAGGAAAACATGTTTGCCAGCTTCAAGGGCCTTCAAGCTCCACTCGCAATGGCCTGCGGGGGGTAAAGCAATATAGACGACATCCACATCGTCGCGCGCGATGACTTCTTCATAAGTTCCAGCATTGGGAATGGCGTGCGTCATTGCATATTCAAGCGCACGCTCCCGCGTTGACGCCCCGATTGCAATCAGACTGGCATCTGGATTCTCGGACAGGGGATCAATCAAAGCGGGTTTGGCGATGCGCGCCGCGCCGAGAATAGCGAACCGAAGAGCCATCTACTTCCAATTCATTTTGACGGACATATATACTAAAAGTCCATATTGTAGCTAGCGTCAACAAAAATCAACCAGCGCACTTTGAATTGGTTGCCCGTTGGGTCAAGCCCCATCGATCACGAAATCGTGATAATTGTGACAATGACTGCAAAAACTTGCATTACCCGCAGAAACCAAAGCTAACCGCAGCGTTTGGAGCGCCATTCAGCAACTTGAGGCAAGCCCTCCCATCCGAAGGCCGCTTCGCTTGGTCCATTGGCACGCAACGCTTCTAAGCGCGCCATGCCTTCATCATAGGTGGGAATATGATCAATGGGCACCCACCAAAACGCCATATGGGCCGTGCCCAATGAAGGAAACCATTCGGCCTTTTGATTATAGACTTTGACGTGGGCGGTCTTCCAAACAAAGTCTTCCAAGGCTTCAGCCGTCTTCCACACGCTCATATTGATCAGGAAGCGCGGATCTTCAGAGGCGCGAATGTCCATGGCATTGCCGGAGTCAGACTTGAGCCGCCACACAAAGCCCTCTGCCCGTTCGGCAATGGCATTTACCGCATCAATGCGGCTGGTGAAGCCTGCAAAGCGCGGATCATCCTGATCATAGCGCGAGACCGACACATTGATCTGGGCCAGATAATGACCTTCGGGTTGAGGAAACATGGGGCCTCCTAGTCGCGCAATAGCTCATTGATACCGGTTTTGGAACGCGTCTGGGCATCGACGGTCTTGACGATGACGGCGCACGCCAAGCTGGGTCCGCCTTTCGGGTCTGGCAGAGAACCGGGCACCACCACCGCATAGGATGGCACTTCGCCGCGATAGACAGCCCCTGTGGCCCGGTCGATGATTTTGGTCGAAGCGCCCAAAAACACACCCATGGAGATGACCGCCCCCTCGCGGACGATCACGCCTTCGGCTACTTCAGACCGCGCACCCACAAATACATTATCCTCGATGATGACAGGGCCGGCTTGCAAAGGCTCCAACACGCCACCAATACCCGTGCCACCCGAGATATGGACATTGGCCCCAATCTGGGCACAGGAACCAACTGTCGCCCAAGTATCGATCATGGTGTTTTCACCGACATAGGCCCCGATATTCACAAAGCTGGGCATCAAAACCGCACCCTTGGCGATGAAGCTGCCCCGACGCACAACAGAGCCTGGCACCATACGAAAGCCTGCTTCGCGGAAATCAGGCTCTAACCAACGCGCAGTCTTCAAAGGCACTTTATCAAAAGCACGCCCGGCATGCTGCACTGGATGGGGATCATGCTCTGGGTCGATCAAATAATTGTCGTTGAGACGGAAGGACAAAAGCACAGCCTTCTTCAGCCATTGGTGCGTTGTCCATTGACCGTCCGCACCGCGAGAAGCCACGCGCACCACACCTTGATCCAACAAGGTCAAAGCCTCCCCCACCGCATCACGAACGGCCCCGGTCGTCTCAATCGAGATGGCGGTCCGGTCTTCCCACGCGGCATTAATGGTGGCTTCGAGATGGTTTAGATCAGTCATGGGCGTGGTCATTTTCAGCTAGCGGGTTTGGCCATAAGGCCTTTTGCTATGCCCGTGCTTGGCGTGTCACGCAATCGCTTGCGTCACTTCCAACAGCCAGAATTAAAACAAACGTCCACCATTCGGCACATTTTGATCAGGCGCAAATAGGACGACTTGACCATCGGGGTCTGGGAAGCCCAAGGTCAGCACTTCAGACCGGATCGGACCAATCTGGCGCGGCGGGAAATTGACAACGGCTGCAACTTGTCGACCGACAAGCTCTTCGAGGCAATAATGGGCGGTGATTTGGGCGGAGGATTTCTTGACACCCAAGGTCGGACCAAAGTCGATCATCAGGATGTAAGCGGGCTTGCGCGCGGCCTCAAAAACCTCGGCTGACACAATGGTGCCTACGCGAATATCGACCTTCAAAAAGTCGTCGAAGCTGATTTCCGAGGCAGGTGGGGCGGAGGGATCGTGCAAGTGGTGCATAGGCTTACCTAGATCGAACCCTTTTCCTCAACCACCAAAATCCGGGCCGCACCCACAGGCCGCGCAATATGTTCATCGCCAATTTGGGCGACAAAAACATCATTAGGACCAAGGCGTACAGTCTTTTCAACGCCGCCGACGCGATAGGACATGTCGACTTCACCATCGACCACCATAAAGACTTCCGCGCCCGTATTGGTGTGCCAAATATAGGGCTGATCGGTCCAATGCAGACGCACCGTTGCGCCGGCAATTTCAGCCAAATCCCGCGCACCCCACGCCCGCTCGGCGGTGAATTGGGTGATGTCCTGATGGACCTCAGCCATGTTGGGTTCCCGCTTCGACAACCGCTTCCAAGAAGGCAGTCAAATCATTGGTCATGTGGTGCACGTGGTCGGGTGTTTCATCGACAGGCCCCGCAGGGCGGCCATCGAGGGGCTCGTGACTCCAATCCTTCCACGACCAGACGAGGATGGTGGAAAAGCCAAGCTCATGGGCGGTCAACAGATTGCGCGACAAATCCTCCACCATGACGGCTTTGGTTGGCTCAACCACATGGCGGTCAATCAGAACGTCAAAGGCTTCGCGCTTGGGCTTGGGCACATAGCCGGTGGCTTCAATGTCGAACAAATCGTGGAAAATATCTTCGAGCCCCAAAGCTTTCAGCGTGCGTTCCGCATGGCCGCGTGAGCCATTGGTGAACACCAGTTTTCGGCCCGGCACAGCCTCAATCGCGGCGCGCAGTTTGGGTGCCGGCACGACGGGGCTATAGTCCAGATCATGGACATAATCGAGGAAGGCGCTGGCGGGCATATTATGCTCGCGCATCATGCCATTCAACGTCGTGCCATAGGTCGTGTAATAATGCTTCTGCTTGGCTTTAGCCGCATCATAGTCGAGACCCAAATAGCGGCCGACAAATTCGGTCATGCGCTCGTCAATCTGGGCAAACAAGTCACATTCGGCGGGATAAAGCGTATTGTCGAGATCAAAGACCCAATCTTCGGCCTCATAAAGTCGGGTCAGCGGGCGTGTGGTCATGAGCGAATAAGGGTTCCTGAACCGGAGTCGGTGAAAAGTTCGTTGAGGATGGCGTGAGGCGTGCGGCCATCGAGGATGACCACGGCCTCAACGCCGGATTCAATCGCTGAGATAGCAGTCTCTAATTTAGGGATCATCCCGCCATTCGCAACGCCGGACGCCATCAAGGCCCGCGCATCGGCGATCGTCATTTCCGGGATCAGATTGCCATTGCCATCCTTCACCCCTTCAATATCGGTCAACAGCAAGAAGCGCTTGGCATGGAGAGAGCCAGCCAAAGCCCCCGCAGCAGTATCAGCATTGATGTTAAAGGTGGCGCCAGTTGGGTCCACACCAATGGGGGCTACCACTGGCACGTAATCTTGTTCGGCCTTGATCAAAGTCATGACCAATTGCGCATCGACTTCTTTGGGGTCGCCGACAAAGCCCAAATCGACCACTTGCTCAATCCGGCTCTCAGGGTCTTTGCGAGTGCGCACGACTTTTTCGACCGTGAACAGGCGCGCATCCTTACCCGAAAGGCCAACCCCGCGCACATCGGCTTCCCGGCCTGCTTGGGTGATCAAATGCGCCAATTGCTTATTGACCGCACCCGACAGCACCATCTCGGCGATTTCCATGGTGGCTGTATCGGTGACGCGCAAGCCATCAACAAACTCAGACTTTACGCCTGCCCGGTTCAGCATGGCGCTGATCTGCGGCCCACCGCCATGGACAACGACGGGGTGAATGCCGACCAGCTTCAACAAGACCACATCGGCAGCAAAGCGCTGGGCGGTCGCCTCATCGCCCATCGCATGGCCACCATATTTGATCACCACCGTCTCGCGGTCATAGCGTTGAATGAAGGGCAGCGCCTCGGCCAAGGTTTTGGCGGTTGCAAAGGCAGTCTCAGCTTTGCTGGGGGCGGCAGTATCGGCAGTCATAGGCGTTAGATTCCCAAAGGGCCCATAGGCAGGGTGATCGCTTTAGCGGGCTACGCCCCTCACGCCAAGCTGTTTGGGCGTTTGTGAATCTGTTCACCTTAGGCTTGGAATGGTTCAAAGCTACGCTTTGCTCACTTTGAGCCCGTCCAACAAGTATTTCTGCGCAATCTGGGAGATCAAGGGGTCGCACCGGCTTTGCTGACATACGAAGCTCCCGCCTTGACCTATCATCTGGCGCGCCGAAGCTTGACCTTTGCCTATTCAACCGCAAAGCCTGCAGCAATGACGGTATGGGAATTGGTGATTCCTAGTAGGTGATCTTCATCAAGTTCTATCGGAATCAAAATTGCAATCACTTGACATATTCGCCAATGTGACAAAAAAATTACCTTAAGTTATGTCGAAATCGGTGGCCACTACCCTAATGACCAGTCTCAAACAAGAACTTTACCGATCAGAATTCAACGATGAAGAATTCCAAGTCGTAGTACTCAACTTTTTTGGAAGATGCTATCAGATCGACGAAAGAAGTTACGGCTATGGCCAGATAGAAGGGTCGCCCGAAATTATTATTGAATTCAGCGCCAAAGGAAAAGTGACGAAAATCGAACCTGGCTCATCTTT
>CALRLV020000151.1:0-7133 GCA_943368895.1 Ferrovibrio terrae | reverse complement strand
CTTCTAAGCTCGCCCCTGATGCTGATGGGTATTTAGACTTGCTCAACATCGTGACGATGGGATTTCGCGGCGAAGCTCTGCCGTCAATTGGTGCCATTGCCAGACTAGCCATAACCTCGCGCGCCAAAGATGCCGATCAGGCTTGGATTTTGCGGGTCGATGGAGGCGTACTCGAAGGCCCTATGCCTGCTCCTTGGCCGAACAATCGGTCTGGAACACGGGTGGAAGTACGCGACCTCTTCTTCGCCACCCCTGCCCGCCTCAACTTCATGAAATCGGCGCGATCAGAGAGCCTAGCCATTTCCGACATGGTCAAGCGCTTGGCCTTATCGCGGCCAGATGTTGCTTTCACCCTCGACCTCGATGGGCGAAGTGCGCTGAAAGTTGTGCCCGAAGGCTCGGATGCGGCCAGCCAAAGATCAGCCCGGGTTGCTGCCATCCTTGGTCGCGATGCCGCCGCCGATGCTTTGGTAATTGATACCGAACGCGCCGAAGTTCGCTTAACGGGCCTTGCAGGTCTGCCCACCGCAGCACGCGGCGATGCGCGCCATCAGCATTTGTTCGTCAATGGCAGGCCCGTGAAGGACCCGCTTCTCAAAGGCGCGGCGCGGGCGGCCTACCAAGACGTGCTGGCACGCGACCGCCATCCGGTATTGGCGCTTTTTCTTGAGATGGATCCGAAACTGGTCGATGTGAACGTCCATCCGGCCAAGACCGAAGTGCGGTTCCGCGATCCAGCCCTTGTGCGGGGCCTCGTGATTGGGGCGCTGCGCCATGCTTTGGGGTCGAGTGGCATTCGCAGTCCACAAGCCTTGGGACAGGCCACTTTAGGGGCATTGGGGGCGCAGACTGGGTTTGGCATGCCGTGGTCACGCGGCGGTGGTGTAAGCAATTCAAGCCCTTATCGGCCAAGCAACTTCCCCTATCAGCAACCCGCCGGCGCGATAGAAGCCGGACGCGAAGCCGGCTCACTTCTGGCTGGATTTGCGGAGCCGATGGCACGCACCAGCTTTGAGACAACAACCGACGTCGGCCTAGCTGTAGAGGATGAAACATCCTATCCCTTAGGGGCAGCCAAAGCCCAGCTGCATGCGACCTATGTCATTGCAGAGACGGCTGATGGCCTCGTGATTGTCGATCAACATGCCGCCCACGAGCGCCTGACCTTAGAACGCATGAAGGCCGCGATGGAAGGCCAAGGCATCGCACGCCAGCCAAGCCTCATCCCTGATATCATTGAGATGGAAGAAGCCGATTGTGAGCGCCTATTGGCACGCGCAGACGAGTTTGCCCGCTTTGGTCTGGGACTAGAAAACTTTGGCCGAGGCGCGATTGCGGTTACCGAAACGCCAGCCATTCTAGGCAAGGTGGATACCCGTAAATTGCTACAGGACTTGGCCGATGATCTGGCCGCCTATGATGAAGGCCTATCCCTCAAGGAGCGGATCGATGAAGTACTCGCCACCATGGCGTGCCACGGATCGGTTCGCGCCGGTCGCCACTTAAGTGCCGATGAAATGAACTTCCTCTTGCGCGACATGGAACGCACCCCGCGTTCGGGCCAATGCAACCATGGCAGACCGACCTTTGTGAAACTATCGCTGAGCGATATTGAGCGCTTGTTCGGCAGAAAATAAGCCCAAACAGTGCGTGGGTTTCAATGCAGCCCCCCCTCGACCTTCCTCACAAGCAGGACTAGACAGGGTGCATCTGCCGAGGCCGCTTTCCGCTTTTGCAATCCTAGCTTATGAGGCCTTTATGGCGCATTTTTCGATGCAGTTCGGGCGCACCGAACACGGCAAGACCTATAAAGAGCGGCCGAGCGTTTACGGCCTTTGCACCCGCAATGACGAGAAGATTGCCCTCGTTAAAGTCGGCGATTCCCAGAATTTCCACTTTGATTTACCAGGTGGCGGTGTTGAGTCCGGCGAGAGCGATGCAGAAGCCGTTGTACGCGAGTTTGACGAGGAAACCGGTCTGACCGTTTGGCCCGTCCGCCAATTGTGCCGAGCTGGGCAATTCTGGATCAACGACGGGGTGCCCACCAATTCACTTTGCGCCTTTTTTGAAGTCGAACTCACCTCGACCGAAGGCCGTCCGAGCGAGCCGGACCATGAGCTGGTCTGGGTCACTATCGATGACGCTATGAAAAAGGTCCGCCATGATGCCCATAGCTGGGCCATTCTTTTGTGGTTGCGGGAACGACTGATGGGTGCGCGGGGGCGTCGCTAGCATGCTATTTGGCCTCTATGAACGCTTTGTCCTACCGCGCTTCATCGGTTGTGCGTGCGGCGCAAAACCCATTGCCAAGCAGAGAGCCAAATTGATCCCACGCGCTTATGGCGTCGTTGTCGATATGGGCTTTGGCTCCGGCACCAATTTGCCATTTCTGGACGCCAGCAAGATCGAGAAAGTCATTGCGGTGGAGCCCTCGGCGAGCATGCTGGCTTGGAAGCGCGAAGACTGGCGAACAGATATTGTGGTGGAAGAAGTCTTGGCCGGGGCTGAAGCGACGGGCCTTCCCGATGCCTGTGCCGATACGATCCTGTTCACTTATGCGCTGTGCACCATTCCCGATTATGCAGGTGCGTTGGCTGAGGCCAAACGTTTGTTAAAGCCCGGCGGTCAAATCCTGTTCTGCGAGCATGGCCTTGCCCCTGACGGCGAAGTCGCCCGCTTGCAAAGGCGGATAGAGCCCGTTTGGAAGGCCATAGCTGGCGGTTGCCACCTCACCCGAAACACACAAACGATGCTGGAATCCAGCGGGTTTATTTGTGCCGAAGTCAATGACATGTATTTGCCAAACACCCCGCGCTTTGCGGGCTATAATGTCTGGGGGCGTGCTACGTCATGAGTCCCGATAGTCCACCGCCCCGCGCCCCCTTTACCAAGCGCCACCTCCTTCAGATCGGGGATCTGAACCGATTGGAGGCCTTGGAACTGATTGAACGCGCCGAAGTCTTTCTGCCCTTCACCCAAGCGCGGGAGAAGAAGCTGTCGACCTTGAAGGGCCGAACCCTCGTCAATCTCTTTTTCGAAAACTCAACCCGCACGCAAGCCTCGTTTGAGCTGGCCGGTAAGCGCATGAGCGCCGATACCGTCAATATGGCGGTGAAAAGCTCGTCAGTCTCCAAGGGGGAGACGTTATTGGATACCGCTGCCACCTTGAACGCCATGGGTCCAGATATTTTGGTCTTGCGTCACGCAGCCTCCGGTGCGGCCCAATTGCTAGCGCGCAAAGTCAGTTGTTCGGTAATCAATGCGGGCGATGGCACGCACGAACACCCAACTCAAGCCTTGCTCGACGCGCTGACACTCAAGCGCTCATTTGGCCATATCGAAGGCTTGGTTGTCGCGATTTGCGGCGATGTATTGCACTCGCGCGTGGCCCGCTCGAACGTGATCTTGCTGTCTATGCTGGGCGCGCGGGTTCGCTTGATCGCGCCCCCTACCCTGATGCCTGCTGACGTCGACCGCTGGGGCTGTGAGATTTATCACAATATGCTGGAAGGCCTTGAGGGTGTGGATGTCGTAATGATGCTGCGCTTACAGCTAGAGCGGATGGACGGGGCCTATGTGCCGTCGGCGCGCGAGTATTTCCGCTTTTACGGTCTGGATGCACGTAAGCTCGCCGTTGCTGCACCCCATGTCAAAGTCATGCATCCAGGCCCGATGAACCGGGGCGTTGAAATCGACTCCGACATTGCCGATGATCCACGTGTCTCGCTCATCGTCGACCAAGTAGAATCAGGTGTTGCCGTCCGCATGGCCGTCTTGGAGGCGCTGGCGAGCCATGGCGCCAATGAAGAGGCTGACGATGTCTGAGCTCCTCTACCACTTCATCAATGCACGCTTGGTCGACCCCGCGACCCAATTTGATGGTCCAGGCGAAGTGTTGGTCCAAGGCGAAACCATCCTTGCTAGCGGCCCACAAGTCGTAACCGGTCCAGACGCCATCATCATCAATTGCGACGGCCACGCCTTGATGCCGGGCTTGATCGATCTGCACGTTTCCACCGGAGAGCCGGGCGAAGAACAACGTGAAAGCCTCAGCACCGCAGGAAAAGCCGCCGTGGCGGGTGGGGTCACCACCATGGTGTTGCAACCCGATACCCAGACTGTGATTGACGATGCTGCTTTGGTTGATTTTATCACCCGTCGTGGCCGCGACCGCTCGCTGGCCCGCGTTTTGGCGGCAGGGGCTCTAACCGTCGGGCTCAAAGGTGAGCGTATTGCAGAGCTTGGCCTGATGGCAGACGCTGGCGCTGTCATGTTCACCAATAGTGACCGGCCGATTGTCAGCACGCGGACCATGCAACGCTGCATGTCCTATGCTTCGGCTTTTGACGCCCTGGTGGCTTCGCGGCCGCAAGACTCGTTTTTAAGTGAAGGCGGCATGATGAATATGGGCGAGCTTGCCTCTCGCCTTGGGCTTGCCGGCATCGCCAGTGCCGCTGAAACCATTGCGGCAAATCGCGATATTCAATTGGCCGAATTGACGGGTGCCAAGCTTTTGCTCGATATGATTTCGTCTGAAGCGACTTTGCCGCGCATTGCGGCGGCCAAGGCCCAAGGCTTAGATGTCACCGCTTCGGTCAGCGTGCATCATTTGACCTTGAACGAAAATGATCTGGGCGACTATCGCACTTTCGCCAAACTGTCCCCGCCATTGCGCGGCGAGCAAGATCGTCTCGCTTTGATCGAGGGCGTTAAGTCCGGCATTTTGGATGTCATTGTCTCGGGACACGATCCGCGTCCAGCCGAAGAAAAGCGCCTGCCCTTTGACGAGGCAGCCTTTGGGGCGAGTGCGCTAGAAACACTCCTGCCAGCTGCCCTCATCCTCTATCATGAGGGCCTGATTGAGCTCTTGGACTTAATCCGCGCCATGACCTTGGCCCCGGCGCAAATCCTTGGCCTGCCACAGGGCCGGATTGTTGCTGGCGCGCCTGCCGATTTAATCTTGGTCGATTTGGGCTTCCCAATCCGCTTTGATGCCAGCCGCATGATCTCAAAATCGCGCAACTCCCCCTATGATGGGCGGACATTGCAGGGTAAGGTCCTGTCAACTTGGGTAGCCGGTAAAAAAGTGTTCAGTGCCCTCGACTAGGCGCACGCAGGTTCACAACGTCTTGGGGGGACAATGGATTATCTGATTGCGATCGTGGGGGGCTATCTGTTGGGTTCCATCCCATTTGGCCTTCTATTGACCCGTCTGGCAGGCCTTGGCGATATCCGCCAAGTCGGTTCTGGCAATATTGGTGCGACCAATGTCCTGCGCACTGGCCGAAAGGATGTGGCGCTGGCGACCTTGTTCCTCGATGCCGCCAAAGCCGCCCTGGCGCTTATCCTCGCGCGGGAATATTTGTCGCAAGATGCAGGCTATGTCGCCGGTGCGGCAGCCTTATTGGGGCATTGTTTTCCAGTTTGGTTGAAGTTTAATGGTGGCAAAGGGGTTGCAACCTTCTTTGGCACCTTGTTGATTGGCATTTGGCCAGTTGGTACTTTGGCTGCGGCCTTGTGGTTGGCTACAGCTTTTGTGTTCCGGTATTCGTCATTAGGTGCGTTGGTGGCGTCTGCTGCCGCGCCACTCATTGCAGTGGCATTTCATGCCAGCCCCATTGGGGTTGGGGCAACGCTTTTCATGTCTGTATTGGTGTGGATCCGGCACCGCGAAAATCTCGCTCGTCTGATCAAAGGTGAAGAGCCTAAAATTGGCAAAAAATAGAGATGCAAACCCAGCATGTGCTGAGCGATAAAGAAAGACGGGATTGGGTAAGATTAGCGCGCAGTGAGGGAATAGGCCCGGTTAGTTTCTTCGGCCTACTCTCGCGCTATGGGCAGGTCAGCGCGGTGCTGTCGGCACTGCCAGACCTGATCAAGCAGGCACGCGGCAAGCCGATCCAAATAATCACCGCCGATCAAGCCGAAGATGAAATCGCTGCGACTGAAGCCCGCGGCGGTCAAGTGCTTGCAGCTTGTGAGCCTCACTTCCCCTTGGGCCTTGCCGCCCTTACGCCACCGCCACCTATCATCAGCGTATGTGGGCAAGTAGGCCTGTTACAAAAGCCGATGGTTGGGATTGTCGGTGCCCGCAATGCTTCTGCAGCAGGTCTAAGGCTCGCGCGCGAATTTGCGACGGGCCTTGGTCAAGCAGGCTATGTTGTCGTTTCTGGTTTGGCGCGTGGCATCGATGGAGCTGCCCATAGTGCCAGTCTCGGAACGGGCACGATTGCGGTTTTGGCCGGAGGCCTCGACCATATTTATCCACCCGAACACGAAAGCCTTTATCACGAGATTGCCGCGCGCGGACTCTTGGTTTCTGAAAGCCCGCTATTTGCCACAGTCCATGCGCACGATTTTCCCCGGCGCAACCGGATCATCTCAGGCCTCAGTCAAGGCATTGTGGTGATGGAGGCAGAAGCGCGCTCAGGCTCCTTGATTACCGCCCGCTTAGCAGCCGAGCAGGGCCGCGATGTTATGGCCGTTCCGGGCTCGCCGCTCGACCCCCGTGCGGCAGGGCCAAACAGCTTGATTAAAGATGGAGCGCATCTGGTTTCCAATGCACAAGACGTTTTAGCCTGTTTGCAAAGCGGCTCAGGTCTAAAAGAAAATAAGCCCAGGGGCTATAGCCATAGCGAAGGTGGCCTAACGCTCACGCCGTCAGAAATTGACCGCGTAGCAGCCTTATTATCGCCAGTGCCGGTTAGTTTGGCCGATCTGTCGATCGATTCTGGCCTGCCATGGCGAACCCTCGCAGCGATTGTAGTCGAGCTTGAATTGGGCGGACGCGCAATCATCCAGCCCGGCGGTTTGGTTTCAGCCCCAGTTTGACCAGTCGATCCTGCTCTTTAGCGCGGCGGGCCTCAGAGGCTGCCGCCCGGAGGCAAGCCGCCACACCCTCCAAGTTGTGATCTTCACTCAATTGTTCGAGTTCCAAGACGAGATTGCGAATGAAGTCAGCTACCGCCAAACGGTCTATGGGAGTTTCGGGCGTGACTGGCGTTGTTGCGGCGGGCATGGCTCACCCTGTAATGGCTAGTGTTGCACAATGATATTTTTAGTTGTATCACGCAAGGGTCACACGTCAAGATGCATTACACTTAGTTTTGCGGAAAGCCATTGACATTACGCCC
>CALRLV020000150.1:0-7152 GCA_943368895.1 Ferrovibrio terrae | reverse complement strand
ATTGAAAAGGCCATTTCACTTCGGTTGGGTCGTCGGATTTTCAAAAAATTCTGGTATTCCTAACCAAGCAAAACCCACAACCGGGAAAGCAATGCGGCGCGCTTGGTTCACATAAGCCAGCAACTAACTGCAGATCAGGCCGCCAACATTCTCTAGGCCTCGCTATGGAAGTACGTTTCCGCCATGAATTCATAAGCGGCATACTTGCCCTCAATACAGGTCGGGGTGGCTTAGGGCCCCCAGCGATAAGGATAAAACGGCTACCGGTCCATTGGCCCTGAACTGGCACGTTGCGGAAGACCGATCTGGTCTTAGAAGCAGATGGTCAACCATTGTCCGTAGGTGCTCCTTCCTTAAGTTCCGGTGCTTCACTATCAGGTTGAAAATTGGAAAGCGGCGATGTCAACCAATCGAGGACCCTCATTCTTCGAGCCAATGGTGATTTTTGAGCATTCTCTAAGTTGATTGACAAGGATAAACATACAAGTGCATTTTGGCATGGGTAAACAGGACTGGGTAATCTAAAGTGCTTGATATCGTTAGCCCCGCCAATCAGTCCCGAAAGCAGGCTCCAGCCAGAGACGGGACAGGCAGACGCACCCAAGATGAGCGCAGTGCCGCCACCCGTGAGAGTGTGATTGCTGCAGCCTTCGAGATACTCCATCGTCAAGGCTATTCTGGCGCGACAACCTACGCCATCGCAAAAAGTGCTGGCGTTAGCTTAGGCGCGCTGCAGCATCAATTCCAAACCAAGGCGGAACTTATGAAAGCTGTCTTGCGGCGGCTTTTGGCGCTCCGCATTCTAGCCTATCGGAAAGCCATTCGCGGCACTCCCAAAGGGTTAGCGCGATTTGAAGCACTAACTCGATCCTCTTGGGGTATGATTGGCACCAAAGAACTGGCCGCCAATATGGAAATTGAATTGGCCGCAAGAAATGATGACGAGTTGGCTCAGGCAGTTCGGCCGATGATTGCGCGCCATACCAACTTCATGCGTAAGCTGTTGAGTGACATACTCGAAACTCCAGACAATGAGCAAAAATCAAGCTTTGCCAAAAAAGTTGAATCTATTCGATTACTGAATAATGCGGTCATGACAGGCCTGTCCCTCGAAGTCGTCCGTAATTCAGATCCCAAAGCCATCAATGAAGCCATCCAAATTTGGCGAGACTTCCTGATTGCCGATCTCTTGGCAGCACCAGACGACCGCTGAAATCAGCCAGGGCCAACATCCTAAAGCCAAAAATGCACCAGCAGCATCTTTCCCACTTGATGATGGCAATTTAGGGAAGTAAGCTTCCCTAACTCATAGGTTAAAGGTTTCCAGTAATGACATTGCCATTAATGCACCAATATCTGATGGAGAAGGTAGATTGGTACGAAGCAAGCCTTCAAGCTCAAGCGCGTGCGCTTGGCTATCATCATATTAGCCAGCCCGTTGTCCAGCTCATCAAAAATATGACCGCGGCAGGCCCCAACCGGATCGCAGATCTAGCAGGTCGTTTAGGCGTAACGCGCCGACGCATTAGCCAGATCATCGCCATCGGTGAGGCGGATAATCTTTTGGAAACATTGTCTGACTCTGAAGATGGACGGGCAGTTATCGTGCAGCTGAGCCCTTATGGGCAAATCATGGTGGATGCGACGGTCAGCAGTATGATCCGGATTGAACGAGAGTTGCGCAGCCGGATTGGCGATCAACAATTGGATCAACTGATCGGTCTATTGCAAATGGATTGGGGAGTGCCGCTCGGCGCAGCAGAGACAGCAAGCTCTCAGAAGGGCGAGCGCTCATAATGCCCGATCCTGATTCCCATGCGAAATGGCTCCATAAAGCCGCCACTACTCAATTCGATGGTCGCCCTTCGATAAATGGCCAACGAACTCAAGCAAAGACCGATGCAACATTTGACGTGCTCGAGAAAAACTCAGGTGCCTGTATGGCGAAGGTGCCAGATTGTGGGCACGAAGATGTGGATTCAGCCGTTCGTGCGGCGAGCGCAGCCTTCAAATTAGGCGTTTGGTCAAAACTGTCGCCCACAGCAAGAGGCAAGATCTTACGCCACTTCGCAACTCTTATTGATGAAAACGCTGAACTGTTTGCACTGAGTGATTGTCTGCAAATGGGTATGCCGATTGGCATTGCCAGCGCGATGGCAAATGCTGCGAGCTCCATCGTAACAGACTTTGCGGATTTGGCCGAACAACAGGCCAATCATTTAATGCCCAGTGCGCCAGGTGCATGGATTGCCCAAATCCGCAGACCACGCGGTGTCGTGGCCGCAATAACCCCATGGAATTTTCCCATCCATGTCGCGTTATCAAAAGTGGCGCCTGCTTTGGCGGCTGGCAATTCGATCATCCTCAAACCATCCGAAATCGCCCCGCTCGGCTGCTTATTATTGGCAGACCTCGCCATTCAGGCGGGAATTCCTCCCGGCGTCTTCAACGTGTTGACTGGCACTGGCGGGAACACTGGACGATTACTGGCACTCCACCATGATGTGGATTGCCTTGCTTTCACTGGATCTACTGCGACCGGCTTGAAGCTCCTCGAATTCTCAGGCCAGTCAAATATGAAGCAGCTTCTGTTGGAGTGCGGCGGAAAATCCCCCCAAATCATACTTGACGATTTGGGGGATTTAGAGGGCCTTGCCGATACCCTGTTTCATGGCTTTTCCTGGAATAGCGGACAGGTCTGCACAAATGGGTCGCGCATACTGGTTGTGAAGGAGCTTTATGACGCCTTAGCAGCACGGCTCATAGAGCGTGTGGCCGCAAGTGTGACGGGCGATCCTTTGGACCCGACTACAACAATCGGCCCGCTTGCTGGCCCGCTGCAGTTTGGACGTGTCTCTAGCCTTCTTGCTAATCTGGATACCTCAGATCCGTTATTGGCGGAGGGCCAGACTAAACCCGGTCAGAAATTCGCCATGGCCCCAAGGCTCTACGCCGCACGAGATCCGAACTCGAAATTGGTACAAAGCGAAGTTTTTGGACCTGTGGCTTCAATTATGCCCTTCGAAGATGCGGACGAAGCAGTCGAATTGGCTAATGGTACGCGTTACGGACTTTCTGCCAATGTTTGGGCAAGTGATGCGCGCGCAGCCCACAAAATTGCTCAGGACCTTCGAGCCGGATTCATAAGCATCCAGACGGTACCTAACCCAAAACCTGCGGACTCGCGATTTTATAGTGGCGAACCGTTTGGCATGTCAGGCTTTGGACCCGACGGCGGCTTGCAGGGACTTTTGTCTTACACACGCCTGCAAAGTGTCAATTATCTTTTGGATTAGACGACTTGTCAGATTGACGATGGAGCCACGAGTTTATGGAAGCAGAACTACCCAGACGCCTTCCAGACCCAAGCCTGCGTGCACGTGTTGCCATGCGGGATGGCGTTGAGCTCGACACATACATCTGGCTACCTCAGCCGTGTTCAGAGAAAGTACCTGCCATCCTTATACGGACGCCTTATAGCCGGGCAGTGTTTGGGATAAATGAGCCAGCCAAGGTTCAGTATCTGGCAGCGGGTTATGCATGTGTTATGCAGCAAATTCGGGGCCTTGGAGAAAGTGGTGGCCACTTCAGCTTCAATGCGCCCTACGAGCAAAATGATGGATATGACACCGTAGAATGGATTGCAGCTCAGCCGTGGTGTTCGGGCCAAGTTGGGCTTGATGGCCATTCATATGCCGGGATGACGCAGTTAACGACTGCAGCTGCCCGACCGCCTTCTTTGAAATGTATGGTCCCTGCGGTTCCCAGTGCCGATTTCTTTCTCGAACCCCCCTATATCGGAGGTGTCTTCTCCCGCATGCACGCGCTCATCTGGGGCGCGACATTACAATTCCCCTCCATGCTCGACGAAAGCACGGGCGAGTTTGCGATGCATGGATTTCTGACAAATCCGGCCCTTTTGGCTCGCTGGCTGTCACGGCCTGTGAAGGATGCAGCCAATGACGCGTTGAAAGGTGACATCTTGGCTCATTACCAAGACGCACTAGACCATCCTATTTATGATGAGTGGTGGGCAAAGCGAACTTTGAACGCTGCCGACTATGCCGCTATGGCCATCCCTACCCTGCTCGTTACGGGCAATTTCGACCCCAGTACCGGGGCCTTAACGGTGTGGCGCGGTCTGGAAGCCTATGCCAACAATCCTGACACGCGAAGTCTGCTGATCGGGCCATGGGATCACAACGCTTGCTTTAACGGTGGGATGGTTCGCGAAGCCTTGTTCGGTTTACAGCCGGATGTGGCGTTTGATCTCGTTGCCGCGCGGATTGCTTTTTTTGATCGACATTTGAAAGGCTTAAATCCGGACCAGCTATTGCGCGCCAGAGTGCAGATTTTTGTTACCGGTTCAAACTGCTGGCTCGGCGCAAGCGAATTTCCTTTACCAGGTACCGCTCCAACGGAACTTTTCTTGAGTAGTCGCGGGCATGCCAACTCCTCTCTTGGTGACGGTCTTCTTTTACCAGATTGCCCTTCAGAGGCTTTGCCTGCAGACCAGTTTCGAGATGACCCGGCATGGCCCTTTGTCGGAGCGCTGACCATGGCAAAAGGGCCTGAATTTGCCTTCGATATGCGCGAGCGAGAAAGCTCATTCAATACACTCGTCTACGCGAGCGAAACGTTCCAGCAGGACTTGACGGTCATTGGCGAACCAATTCTTGACGTCTTTACGAGTGCTGATGTTCCAGACGCGGACCTAGTCGCCTTCCTTGTCGAACATCGCCAAGATGGAAGCTCAGTCTTTTTGGCATTTGGTCAGCTTCGTCTGCGCTATCATCAAGGCTTCGACCGGCAGGTCGAATTGGAACCTGGGGTCCCGATCCTCGCGCGACTGGCAATGACCTATGTATCGCACACATTCAAACCCGGCACACAATTGCGTCTCCTGATTACAGGTAACAACTTTCCGCTCTTAGACCCAAATCCCCATGTTAGCGGCCCAATTGCAACCGCCGAAACGATGCAAGTTGCCGTTCAAACGATCCTGCATGATCGCGAGCATCCTTCCAAACTTATTCTTCCGACCCTGAGTGCGGCCCAAGTTGCCGCTTGCAGGCTCTAGAAAGGTAGTGACACATGGTAATTGACGCGCAGCTCTATCGAGATCGACTAAGGGATCTTCGACAAATCATGCAGGCGCACGATGCCGCCGGCCTCTTTATACCTTCATCTGATCCCCATTTATCCGAATATCTGCCGGACCGTTGGAATGGCCGCCACTTCCTGACCGGGTTTGTTGGAAGCGCAGGGGATATCGTCATAACTTCTGAGAAAGCGGCCTTATTTGTCGATAGTCGCTATTGGGAAATTGCGGAGGCGCAACTGAAAGGAACCGGTGTCGATCTAGAAAAGGTAGGGCTGTCAACAACGCCCTCACCATCAAAGTGGCTGAGTGATCATATCGGCGAAGGTCAAAGTGTTTTTGTTGACGGCTGTGTCCTTTCGCTCGCGGCGGGGCAAACCTTAGCCAATGACCTCGCAAAAGCTGGAATTAAACTTGTCACTCAATTGGACATTTTGGATCTCGCGTGGAAGGACCGACCACCTATCCCTCCAACCCAAGCCTTTGAGCATCCACTCGAGTACGCGGTGCGGCCACGCAGTGAGAAATTGAGCATGGTCCGAGCGCGTATGGCAGCAAAGGGTGCCAGTCATCTCTTCACGTCAACGCTGGATGACATTGCTTGGCTGATTAATCTCCGAGGCAGCGATATAGCGTTCAATCCTTATGTAATCTCGCACCTTCTTCTGGATGGTGAAACCGCCACCCTTTTCGTGCCGAACGGAAAACTACCTGAGGCAATCATCGCGACACTTGCGCAAGACAAGATCCAAGTGGCGGATTATGGGGCGGCTCAAACAGCACTCAAAGATCTTCGCCCTGGCACCACGCTCCTGATTGATCCGCGGCGCATCACAATAGGCTTTCATGAAGTCGTCCCGTCGACGGTTTGCCTACTCGAAGACTCAAACCCGATCATGCTGGAAAAAAGTATCAAATCAGCTGGTGAAATCGCGGGCTTTAGGCAGGCACTGATTGAAGATGGAGTGGCTCTGGTGCGTTTCCAATCCAGGTTTGAATCTTCATTTGCGGCAGGGGAGAATTGGCACGAGTACAAGGTTCATCAGGAACTGACAGCTGAACGCGCCCGATCTCATTTATTTGTGACACCGTCTTTCTCAACCAGCGCTGGCTTTCGCGCCAATGCTGCCCTGCCTCATTACACGCCAAGTGAAAAGCAAAGTGATCCAATTGTTGGGGACGGTGTTTTGTTGATTGATTCTGGCGCTCAATATCTGACAGGAACCACAGATGTCACGCGGGTGTGGCCAGTTGGCGAAATCAGCGATGAGGTGCGGCGCGACACAACACTGGCCTTAAAGTCTCTCATCGCTTTGACTACCGCGCGCTTCCCAGTCGGCACCTCTGGTCTTTTGCTTGATGTCATCGCCCGCAGTCCACTTTGGGCTCATAATATCGAGTATCGAACAGGAACTGGCCATGGTGTGGGCTATTTTCTAGGCGTGCACGAAGGACCACAAATGATCAGCCGCTATCAAGTCGATCCAAATGGTGGCATGCTGGCTGGTATGATTTCAACCATCGAACCAGGCGTCTATCGTGTCGGCCAATGGGGCGTTAGGCATGAGAACATTGTTGAATGTGTCGCAATCCCCGATCGTGGATTTGGTGATTTCCTTGGCTTCGACACCTTAACCATGTGCCCGATTGATACCCGCTGTCTTTTGCCAGATCTATTGAGTCCAGAGGAAATAGATTGGCTGAACCTCTATCATGAGAAAGTCCGCTCGACCCTCGAAACCCGCCTAGATGGCGAAGCGCGCGCTTGGCTGCATGCACGGACCGAGCCGATTGGGCGCAGTTTGCACACGTCTTTGGCAACGTAAGGACAGATATTGAATTCCAGCTAGACAAGCCAAGAAGCCTTGGATAGTGTTTACAAGTCAATCGACCTGCAAGTGGCCGGGTCTCTGGGAGTGCCTGATGCAGCATCAGCAATCTTGTCGCAGATCCCTAAGCTCGAGGTCATCCACTTGACTGCGGGCCAAACCGAAGCCCGCGCACCACTTGTCGCTTGGTACACCTTGTTTGTGCTAACTTTGGCGTCGTTT
>CALRLV020000149.1:0-7198 GCA_943368895.1 Ferrovibrio terrae | reverse complement strand
GATTCGCCTCCTCTATCAGCTTACTCAGTCACCAGAAGGCAAAGCAATCAAAGCGAATGTGCAAGGGTTGGGCAGATCCTATCTCGGCTATCGCATAACGCAGATTCCCGTGTTTGGAAGATTGATTTCTCTTTTCAAAAGTTTTGAACGGGATGATTTGTTGTCGCGTCGCGTGCGCGCAATCGAACAGCGACTTACGCTGTTGATGCAGGGACGTGGGGATTTACCCGCAGAGCCCTACGGATTGATATCAAAACTCAATGCAAATTCGGAAAACCGCTTAGAGTACCGATCCAAAAGTACTTCTTCTGATTCTGAGAAAGCCAGAACAGTCACAGTGTACGCGCTGAACAGCCAAAGTGATTTGGACAGGTTGTCCAAAGGTTGGCCTTCAAAGGGACGCGTCAATGTCTAAACTGGACCATCGAACCATGCGTATCCTGTTTGATATGCAAGCCTGCCAAACATTGGATTCTACTCACCGCGGCGTTGGGCGTTACTCCCGCGCTTTTTTTGAGAGCATTTATAAAATCCGTGGCGACATTGATGTTACAACTTTTGCTAATGATAGTCTTCGATACCCATTTGCGAGCAATGGCTTCGGAGATGGGCGCGTCATCCGGATGTCCGGCATGCCGAGTTGGCAATCTGGACGGATTTATCAAAATGGTGATGCCGAGTTTTTAGATAATGTAGCTCATTCTGCCCACAGCGCACATGCAAAAGCCGATGTTGTGCATGTCTCGCACGTTTTTGAGGGGTTCTCCGGCGGCATAGGTTTGCCGAGCCACCGTTTCAAAGCGCCCGGTCAGATCTATAGTGCGACCCTTTATGATCTAATTCCGCTCCGTTTCCCTGAGTTCTATTTCCAGAGTCCTGATTTCAAGAAATGGTACCTCTCGCGCCTCAGTTGGCTGCGTCAAGCTGATCTTTTGTTCGCCATTTCAGAATCTAGTCGTCAGGATGCCATCAATTTGCTGGGAATGGATGGGGACAAAATCCACACCGTTTATGGCGGGATTGGCGATCATTTTTGCCCCCCCGCCGATCGCTTGGCAACCAAGGCCGCAATTCAAAAATCCCTTGGCCTACGTGGTCGATACATCCTCTATACTGGTGGGGATGATCACCGAAAAAACATTAAGGGTATGATTGCCGCGTTCGCAGCGCTGAACGACTCCCTCAGAACAGAGTTCCAATTGCTCATTGTTTGCTCAGTCAGCGATGAAAGAAAGGCTATGTATCTAGCTTATGGTCGCTCGGTTGGCGTTCCATCGGACAAGATTATTTTTTCGGGATTTGTGTCAGAAGCTGATCTCGTTTCCATTTATCAATCAGCCGATTTGTTTGTGTTTCCCTCTCTGTATGAGGGCCTGGGCCTGCCCGTCTTAGAAGCAATGGCGTGTGCCGCGCCGGTCATTGGCGGCGCAAACTCTAGCGTTCAAGAGCTGATCGGCCGTGCCGACGCCCTATTTGACGCATCAAGCTCAACAAGTATTGCCAGCAAAATTGAACTTGTTTTGACAACTCCAGCTTTCGAGCAGGAGCTTCGCACCTATGGGCCGCAGCAGTCGAAGAAATTCAATTGGGACCGCGCAGCAAGCATCGCGAAGGCTGCGATAGTTGAAGCAGTGCAGCAAAATCAACAAGCCGGCCAAAAACTAGCATCCAAGGGGTGGTTGCCGCGGCGCAGATTGGCAATGCTTTCACCCCTTCCTGCAGACCGCTCTGGCATCGCGGACTATTCAGCTAGCTTTCTGCCATTTCTTGCAAAACACTTTGATATCGATCTTTTTGTCGTGGGCGGGCAACCTAGCGATGATTACATCAACGCCTCCTTCAGGGTGTTCAATGCCTCCGTTTTCGAGCAAGTGGCCAGCACTTATGATGTCATTCTCTATGAATTCGGAAACTCCGAGTTCCACGAGCACATGTTGCCGCTTCTGAAAAAATTTCCTGGCGTCGTGAGCCTGCATGATGCCTATCTTAGTGGCCTAGCCATGTATTTAGAATACTACAAAGGCGAAGCTAGGCGGTATGAGAAGGAGATGCTAATATCGCACGGGCCGATGGCCAATCGATACTTCGCACCAGTAGCAGCTTGCGACGATCCAGTAGGGAAGTCGATTATCGAGTTGCCCTGCACAAAGTCTGTTATCGACCAAGCGATTGGCGTTGTTTCTCATTCACCATTTAATCTGGAGATCGCACGGCGCTTTTTCCCAGAAGGGTTTAAGGCACCTTATCGGATCATACCGCAATTGGTCATTGAACCCGAGGCCATTTCAGAGGGCCACAAGCGCGAGATCCGGGCTCACCTAGGGCTCGGCGCAGATGACTTGATCGTTGCAACGTTCGGACATGTTGCTTGGACAAAATTGGGCGATCAGATCTTCGATGCGTTTCAGCAAGCGAAGTCCTCAAAGCAAAGGAATGTGGTTTTCATCTATGTAGGAGAGCTATCCGCAGATGAATGGGGCGCAAATCTTGCGGTTAAAATCCGAGATGCCAACTTGGGCGGTCAGGTCCGTGTGACCGGGTTCCAAACAGACGCCCTCTATCGCGACTACCTCCATTGTACAGACTTGGCCATTCAGTTAAGGTGCAATAGCCGTGGGGGAACACCAAAGGGTGTGCTCGATTGCCTCGCCTATGGGATACCCGTCATTGTAAATGACGATGCCAGCTATCGTGACTATCCCGATGATGTCGTAAGAAAACTCCCAGCCACGCCAACATTGGACGAAATTTCAGCTGCGTTTGACACGCTAATAGCGTCTAAGGTTGAGCGTGACAGACTGGCCAAGCGTGGCTTGGATTTTGTCCGAGAGGTCCATAATCCCAATGAGGTCGCAGCAGCCTACGCTGCTGCAATTCATTCGTTCACCGAACTCGAACGCGTCACCAAGCCCGAATTCATCCTTGAAGCTTTGGCCCCAAATGTCGCGTCACTAGCCCGCAATGAGCGCAGCTTGCTGGATGTCCGAAGCCTAACCGAGGTTATTCCGCCGCAGCTTTTCTCACGCCGACGTGTGTTTGTCGACGTGAGTTACCTCTCCGGGCTCGATAGTCAAACGGGGATTTCCAGGGTCGTCGGAAAAATTGTCCAGAATTTCTACACCTCGGACATAGGTGGATTTGAACCCATCGCTTTCCAACTTAAGGACGGGGCCCCGGTCGTCGCAACAGATTGGCTGCAAAGGGCAGGCATCGTAAGCGCCACTTACGCGGAACTCTATGCAGACTTTCAATTCGATTTCCGCGAAGGCGATACCGTCCTGATGCTGGATTCATCTTGGGCGATCTATGACCAATTCTACCCAACGTTCGCTGCCGCTCGAAGCAAGGGTGCGAAGATCTACACAATTGTGTACGACATCCTCCCCATCCGATTACCTCCTGGCAATATCGTTGAAGGCGGCAAAGAATGGTTCACGGGCTGGATTAAGGAAGCTGCAGACCAGTCCGATGGACTAATCGGCATTTCACACGCTGAGGTCTCAAATATTCGGGATTATGTTGAAACCAACATAAAGCCAGAGAAGTCGTTGAAGTACGGATTCTGGCACCTTGGAGCTGATTTTGAGTCCGCCGACCCTGCCGCCAAAATTGCACCTGAGATAAAAAGCCTGCTTTCGAAGCCTTATTTATTGATGGTCGGAACCATTGAGCCTCGCAAGTGCCACGAACTGGCTCTCGACGCCATGGAAAGACTTTGGAGTCATGGAAGCGATCTGCGCCTCGCTTTGGTTGGCAAGAAGGGTTGGATGGTCGATGAATTGTGGGATCGCATGCAGAACCACCCTCTTCGAGGGCAAAAATTCTTCTTGTTTGAAGGTGCCAATGATCGCGAGTTAGGTCTTTTGTATGAAAGTGCAGCGGCTTTGCTCATGCTCTCGCGGGGCGAGGGCTTTGGACTGCCTCTGGTTGAAGCTGCAAAATTTGGAACGCCAATAGTGTGCTCAGACTTACCGGTGTTTCGTGAGATCGCCGGCGATTTTGCGACCTACAGCGGCAAAACAGACCCAGTGGGGTTGGCCATGGATATCCAAGACTGGCGGAAAAAGGTCACCGGCCAGAAGCAAGCTCGAGTAAATACAATGCCGTTTCTGTCTTGGGCCCAAAGCGCAGACAGTCTATTGAAAGTTGTGCTATCGAATGCATGGCTTGACGACGGTGGCTAAAAAAGAGGTTCAGTCGGCAAAGAATTTGTCGTCAAAACTGACGTAAGGACTCGCATGTACTCATACGCGCAGAATTTTGAAGATGTATATATCCTGAGAGCGTTCAAGGGCCTCACGGATGGTTTCTATATTGATATCGGTGCCTATGACCCGGACGAAGACTCCGTTACCAAAGCCCTTTATGATTTGGGATGGTATGGCGTCAATATTGAACCCGGCCCGAGTTTTGACCGCTTTGTGAAGTCGCGTCCGCGGGACATAAATCTCCAGTGTGCGATCGGTCTTACCCCAGGCCGCGTTTCCTTTTACTACCATCCAACAGATCCAGGCACGTCGACCCTAACACCAAATTTACATGCCAAGCTCGTTGGACGAATTGATGAGCGCCGGGAAATTGAGGTCGAGGCACGGACCCTCACGTCCCTCCTTGAAGAGTTTGGAACTGATCGGACCATCCACGTTCTCAAGATCGATATTGAGGGCTTAGAAGCTCCAGTTATTTCGTCGGTGGATTGGTCCAAGCATCGGCCCATCCTCATTATTACAGAGGCAACGCGACCCTACACGAACGAGCGGATTGATGAAGGTTGGACCCCTTTACTGCAAATGTTTGGCTATCGACTGGTCTTTTTTGATGGGATCAATACTTATTATCTCCGTGAAGAAAACGCAGAGCTAAGCTCTGCTTTTCTGGCCCCGATCAATGTCTTGGATGGCTTTCGAAAGTGGGATCCGAGCGCCGCCGCAGCAGCAGCGCCACCTTCCAATCCAGCTATTGAGGTACCACTCCCTGCGAAAGAGCTATTGCAGCAGCCATCTGCGACCAGTCAAAATGGTGCTCTAGCCGCTGCTGACCCAGCCGAAGTGGATGCGTTGAGGCGTCAAGTGCTTTTCTGGCAGGAAAGCGCCGAACGCCTTACAGAGAGGCTTGGAGCGTTATCAGAGAAAGAAAAATGGGCGGAAAGAGTTCAAAGGGATTTAGAGCGGGCAGACGCGATTGGTAAGTCCGCCATTGCAGAGATTGAAACAACAAAGACCTCGTTGCAGGAGCTAGGTGAAGAACGTGACGCGCTTCACCGTGAATTAGCAGAACTTTCTGCTTCACTGGCGCAGAGTCAGGAACGTGAAGCTCACACTCAGGCCGAGTTTGTTACATCAACACAGGAACTTAGCGTCGAGATTGAAGCGACAAAGACCTCACTGCAGGAGCTAGGCGAAGAACGTGACGCACTTCGCCGTGAGTTAGCAGAACTTTCTGCTTCACTGGCGCAGAGTCAGGAACGCGAAGCCCAAACTCAGGCCGAGCATGTAAACGCAACGCTGGTACTTAGCGTCGAGATTGAAGCGACAAAGACCTCACTGCAGGTGCTGGGTGAAGAACGTGACGCACTTCGCCGTGAGTTAGCAGAACTTTCTGCTTCACTGGCGCAGAGTCAGGAACGCGAAGCCCAAACTCAGAATGACTTGCGTGCAGCAGAGGCCAAGTCAGACTTGGCCATGAACCTCGTCTCACAAACACACGAACAATATCGTCAAGACCTCAATAGGGCGATCGCTACAGCCTTTGACCAAGTGCGTAGCGTTGAGAGCGATGTCCAACAAAAGATTTTGGATATTGAGGCACTGAAGGCGACCAATGCGGAGCTTCAGCTGGAGAATTCTGGATTGGCCAGCGCCAAGGATCTACTAGAGCGAGATCTAGCAAGTCGAATTTTAGAGGCGCAATCTGCCCAACAAAAAGCTGAAAATCGCGCTGAGTTGCTGTTTGCACAGTTAAAGGAAACGCGGAGCGAAGCGGAAGACTTTGAAGGCGCTTTGCTAGAGATTGCCCAGCGCTTCCAACAGCTTATCGGAGCTGACAATGAGGTTGGGGCACCAACAAACTTAGGCCATAATGACCGTCGCCAGCCGTCCGAACTGCGCGAAACTGCCAGTGCGGCGATTGCAACCGTGATGAAGGAGCTAGAGCGATTGCGCGAAGCAGCGCGTGAACTTGAGTTGTCAAAACGTGTGACCGAGGAACTTTCAGCAACTATCTCAGCCTTTGAAGGCCGACTTGAACGCGCATATCAAGAACAGAGTTTAATTGCAGACGCCGTTCAAGAAGAAGCCAATCGTGAGATTGAAAGCCTGACACATCAGCTCGAAACTGTCCGCAATGAGAGCACATGGCGCAAACAGCGGTTAGAGGAAGTGCAAGGACGATTGAATGGCGAACTTTCCGCAGCCCAAGCCAGGGTAGAGGAACTAATCAGCTCCAGCTTAGCCGCCGGAATTGAGCAGGAAAAGTTGAAACAAGAAGCTCAGGCAAGCGAGAACCTTTTGCTATGGGAGTTGCAGCAGCGAACTGAATTGGCTGACCGCTTGAAGGCACAACAGGTCAATTTATTTCAAAACCTAAAGCTGAGTGACGGACCAGTAGCAATAAAAATGGCTCTGCCTCTTGCGCGCGTCATTCGCTTCTTCAGCCAGTTGTTCCGACGAGGCTAGGAAGACCCTGCAGCAGAGATTTGCGGCCCAGGTTCGCTTTTTTCAAGCAATGGCCTGTGCGAAGCCTCAAAGGACACTAACGCGCTGCTCAGTCGTTGCGGCCGACAAAGTTTCGGACCGTTTCGATGATGTAATCCTGTGTCTGCTCATCCAAATCAGGATGCATTGGCAGACTGATTACACGGCCAGACTTACCCTCCGTCACCGGTAAACCGCCAGGGCCAACAGGATATTTGCTATACACGTCCTGCTTATGAATAGGGATTGGGTAATAAGCAGCCGTAGGCACCCCTTTAGACCGAGCAAAAGCGCTCAATTCGTCCCGATCCGCCAGCTCTATTGTGTATTGAGCCCAAGTTGAGACACCACCTTGAATGACACTGGGCACCGCCACAACGTCGCCCAGGAACTGCGTATAACGCGCTGCGACCCGGTTACGGGCCTCAATTTCTTCGGCAAAAACAGCCAATTTTTCCAGCAAAATCGCCGCCTGTATGGTGTCTAGCCTCGAATTCATACCAATA
>CALRLV020000148.1:0-7215 GCA_943368895.1 Ferrovibrio terrae | reverse complement strand
TAAACACAAATCAAGGTGCCATGGTCGCTTTGCAGACCTTGAACCGCACCAATGACCAGATGGACAAGACGCAAAATGCGATTGCCACAGGCCTAAAAGTCGCTTCGGCAAAAGACAATGGTGCTTTGTTCGCCATTGCAAATAAAATGCGTTCTGACGTGACCGCTTATGACCGCGTGCGGGAATCGGCCGATCGTGCATCTTCCATCCTCGACACTGGCATCGCAGCTGGTGAGAGCATTATGGAATTGTTGAACGAAATGAAGGGCAAGGCTTTGGCCGGTACCCAGGCCGGTAACTCGGCTTCGGCGCAAGCCGCTTTGGCTGCCGACTTCGTGCAGTTGCGTGACCAAATCACCAGCATCGTCGCCAACGCTTCGTTTGACGGTGCCAACATGATTAACGCGACACCAAGCAGCGCTGTGTCACTGGGTGACGCCGCAGGTGGTAACACCATCACTGTCGCCGGCATCAACTTGTCCTTGGGCAGCACGACCATCAGCGTCGCGGGTACCAACGTGTTGACTGACAACACGACATCGACCGCAGCATTGACCGCCACCAACAACTCCATCAACGCTTTGGGGACCCAATTGGCGACCTGGGGTGCGGGTGCGAAGCGTTTGGCAGTTCACAAGACTTTCATCGGCAAGCTGCAAGACGCGTTGAGCAACGGGATCGGGGCCATTGTTGACGCCGACCTCGCCAAAGAAAGCGCCAAGCTGCAGGCATTGCAAGTCAAGCAACAATTGGGCGTTCAGGCCTTGTCGATTGCTAATGGATCTTCGCAAACAGCGCTCTCGTTGTTCCGCTAAGATAAGAAGAAAATCAAAAACAAATTGGGCTTGGATCCTTTCGGTCCAAGCCCTTTTTTGTGTCTTGAGCTGAAGAAACCCGATTTCATTTGATGTTACCAAGAGTTCGATAAAATTGCTTAAATTTCAAAAATAAAAAATACGGGTCCTGGGAATATTCTACCCGGTAAGTCTGAATGACTTTCATGCCTGAATGGCGTGACATTAGTACCAGTAAGGAGATCAAGAATGATCAGCGTAAATACCAATCAAGGCGCCATGGTAGCGCTTCAAACCTTGAACCGCACCAATGACCAGATGGACAAGACGCAAAATGCGATTGCCACCGGTTTGAAGGTTGCCTCAGCAAAAGACAATGGCGCTCTGTTCGCCATCGCCAACAAAATGCGTTCGGACGTGACGGCTTATGACCGTGTACGTGAGTCTGCCGATCGTGCAGCTTCCATCCTCGACACCGGTATTGCTGCTGGTGAAAGCATCATGGAATTGTTGAACGAAATGAAGGGCAAAGCTTTGGCCGGCACGCAAGCTGGTAACTCGGCTTCCGCTCAAGCCGCTTTGGCCGCCGACTTTGCACAATTGCGTGACCAAATCACCAGCATCGTCGCCAACGCATCGTTTGACGGTGCCAATATGATCCAAGGTACGCCAAGCAACGCGGTTTCATTGGGTGATGCAGCGGGTGGTAACACCATCACCATCAACGGCGCCAGCTTGGCCTTGGGTGGTGCGACCGTTACCGTGACCGGTACTTCAGCCGTTGATTCCAACGCAAACGCGACGACGGCTTTGGGTCTGGTCAACACGTCCATCAACAACCTCGGCACCCAATTGGCGACCTGGGGTGCTGGTGCAAAGCGCTTGGATGTGCACCGTACCTTTATCGGTAAGTTGCAAGACGCTTTGACCAACGGGATCGGGGCCATTGTGGACGCCGACCTCGCAAAAGAAAGCGCCAAGCTGCAAGCCTTGCAAGTTAAACAGCAGCTGGGTGTGCAAGCTTTGTCGATTGCCAATGGTTCTTCGCAAACAGCGCTCTCGTTGTTCCGCTAAGATCAAGCAGATTCAATCCGAGCAAATGGGCCCAGATTCTAAGGATCTGGGCCTTATTGCGTAACGTGGATAAGCACCTCGTGCCAGAATTGACGCGAGGTCTCTGGCCTCGCTTCAAGCTTGATCCCAGAAATCGAACGCGGTTTAGCGGTGCCGTGCAAAATTCCCGTCACTTATTTTCCAGAGGCACTACCCCATGGCGGTGGAGGCACGGCGACTGGTTGGCTCAAGTCAAACTCAAATCTTACATGCCGATTTGGCCGGGTGACTTCATAGATAAAAGTCTTGCCTGGATCGAACGCCAAAGCCCAAATGTTCAAAGAAGAATTTGGCCGCCCTGTTCTCTCAAACAATGCTTTTGAAAAAACGTCTGCCGGGAATTCTTGGCGTGTGGCAGAGCCGGAAGTTGTGGTTTGGCCACCATATTGGGTGATTTCATCCTCGCTACCATCCTGATGCCGATGATCGTGTTTGAGCACCAAGCCACCGTCAGATGAGGCCCCTAACTTCGTGATAACCCAGGTTCGTGAACGATCATCTTCAACATGAAGCGGAATCCTGATGGTGTCGGCAGTGCATGTACGCACGTGCATAACCATCGCCTTGCCCTTCAAGTCCGCATCATTTGGATGATCGGTAACCATTCGCCCTGCGAATGCCTGACCGCAAAGTTGCGAGAGGCTTTGAAAGAACCGATCCTGATCATTTGCTGTCAGTTCGCCCTTGGTCGGGGTCGCACAAGAACCCAGAAGCGCACTAAGTGCCGCGATGGATAAGATAAGTCGCATTGATTGAGAGCCTTGAATTGCAGCCAGAAAGGCACCTTAGAAGATATAATCCCGTTTAGCCTTAGGATTGCATGATCCAAAGGGTCACTTCGCAGCTCGCATACGGTAGCCAAGGCCGGTCTCTGTCAGCAAGAGCTTCGGTCGGACCGGGTCTGTTTCAATCTTGTGCCGAAGTTGCCCCATCAGCACGCGCACCGCTTGCGCGTCCGATTTGTGATCGCCGCCCCAAACGCCTTCAAGCACTTGTTTGTGCGTCACAATCTGTCCTGCATGGGTCGCCATGAGCTTGAGCAATTGATATTCTCGTTGCGTGAGTTGGACGAGCTCACCGCGTAGGGTTACAGCGCGCTGGGCAAAGTCGATGACCAAATCATCAAATCTTGCGGGCCCGCTTCCCTCCTCAGAACGCCGTGCATTGTGGCGTAGAGCAACGCGCAGTCTCGCCAGCAATTCGCGCAGATCAAACGGCTTGTTGACGTAGTCATCGGCACCAGCGTCCAGCGCCTCAATCTTTGCGTCCAGGCCCTCGCGCGCGGTGATGATCAAAATGGGAACCACCGACCATTCGCGGATCCGCCGGATGACCTCCACGCCATCAACATCTGGCAGGCCTAAATCAAGCAGAATGCAATCCACCATCTCGTTGGCTACCAAATTGAGAGCCTCTAATCCGGTCTCACCAAACCGCACATTGTACCCGACCGCACGCAATGCGGGTTCGAGTGTTCGCAATATTTCGACCTCGTCGTCGACGATTAAAATCCGTTCAGGCTGTTGCATTGCGATACTTTACCAAAGACATGGGAAGCTCAATCAGAAAGCATGCTCCCGGGGTGGCATCAGGCTTTTCAGTTGCGACGACTGTTCCGCCAATTGCTTGAATGAATCCGCGGGCAATTGATAGGCCTAGGCCCAAACCCGTTCTCGATTTGGATGGCTGCTCGGCTCTGGTCCACCGACGAAACATCTGCTCTCGCAGCTCTTGCGGAATGCCAGGCCCACAATCGGAGATCTGGATCTTAAACTGACTGCCAGCCAATACCGCCAGTCTGACTGGCTGACCCGGCGGAGAATAGTCAAGACAATTCTCAATGATATTGTGAAGGGCTTGGTCGAGGAGAACGGGGTCGCAATAGACTTCCATGTCTGCACCACTTCCATCCCAAAAAACGCCTGTCCGATGGTTGGGCGGCTCGAAAGTATCGAGAACCCCAGAAAACAAGTCATGAATATCCACCCATTGCATCTGCACGCTAACGGGCCCGCTATCAATTTGGGCTGCAGTTAGAAGCTTAGAGGTAAACCGCGAAAGGCGCTCTGCCCCAATTCGGATCGATCGCGCGAGGTCAACTCTGTCCTCAGAAGCCAAAGAATTGTGTAAATCTTCCAACGTCGCCGCCGAAGCGATGATTGAGGACAGGGGTGTCCTAAAGTCATGCGCAACCGAATTTATGATCGTCGCGCGCAGGGATTCTGCCGCCTCAGACACTTTGGCATCTTCGAGGTCCAATTGAAGCTGGATCCGCGACAAGGCATTTTCGGCCAACTTCGCCAGCATGGCGAGTGACCTATGTGTGCTGGGCGAAATCATTTTTGCGTGTGGCGCATGAATGAATTTGACGAATTTGGGCGCGCGTATCTCCACCCAGATCTCGCCCGCATTGCCCGATTTGGATCTTGGAACAATGAAGACTGGATCATCTAGTGACGTTTCATCGGACCGCTGCGGCGGCCCGCTTGAATCATCCGCAAACTTCCAATCAAGCGGCAATATTCCCTGAGCTGTCTGTAACACGATCTCCAGCACGATCGGGGAGTCCTTTGACCCCAAAGCCTGACATGCCGCTTCAAACAAAGCCTCTAATTGCCTTGCCTTGTCGATCGCTCTTTGCCCTTTATCGCGCGCTTCTCCGGCAAAGTGACTGGTTGTTACGGCCACGAGTAGAAAGATGATGAAAGGAATATAGTCGTCCGGTGATACCAGCCTCAAAGTGAAGCGCGGGTGTACCAGAAAAAAGTCGAGCAACACGAAAGAAATTAGGGCGGCTATAAAGCCCGTGCGACCCCCACCTTGGGATGCGGCCAAGATCACCCCAATCAATAGGATCGGAGATGCATCTGTCAGAACACCCAGTTCGATTAGCAAAAAAGCAACAAGTGCGAGACCGAACGGCACGCCAATTGTTAAACCCACTTGTCTCAAAGAGGTTTGGATCAACCCGCTTCCAAAAGTGAGTGGCTTGTTCAAGGATAGCCTCGTTTCAATGGGGTATTTGGCTATAGCTAAGGGGGCTGCAAACTTCGACCAGCAAGGATTCCCTACTGTACCGAGTTTGATCAACAATAATCGTGACCTGACCCGTAGAAGGGCGTCAAGCTAAAACCCTTTTATAATAGCAATATAAAGACGGTTAAATGCCCGGTTTTTGAGAGTAACCCCATAAATACTCATTTAATTTCATATTCTTAAATTTTGGATACAGCATTTGTATATTTGAGATTGAGTTTAAAGATGAATGCAGATCAAGTGCCATGGCCTAATCTACTGGCCCCGTGGTAGGCCTGACACTTAGGCACAAAAAGCCCGCCAAACACAAAAATATGTCCGCCGGAACAGTGGTTAACCCTTGCCGAATGGGGCACTTGCGCGCATGTTTAGTGTTGGGACGGGCAAGTGGAGAGATGAGATGAAAACGCTTGTAACTTTGATTGCCCTTGCTGCTACAATCGGCCTGTCGGCTTGTACCACGATGACTAAGTCTGGCCCGACGCCTTATCAAGCCGCGGCAACAGGCAAATTTGGCTTTACTGATCAACGGATTGAGGCCAATCGCTTTCGCATCACCTTTGACGGCAATACCAGAACGACGCGCCAGCAGGTTGAGGATTCTCTTCTCCTGCGCGCCGCAGATGTGACGATCGACAATGGCTATGATTGGTTTCAAATAGCCCAGCGCGCGACCGATCCAAAGACCTATAGCCGCCCTCGCATGGGCTCGCGCTGGGCCTTTGGTGGCGGGATTGGCTATAGTTCCTTCCGGACCTATCACCCGCGCTATGGCTGGGTCAGCTATTATGACCCCTTCTGGTCAAACGGCTTTTACGATCCGTTCTTCGATCGGTTTGACAGTGAAGAAATCACCCGCTTTCAAGCGACCGCTGAAATCATTCTCGGCAAAGGCCCCAAGCCTGCTGACCGGGCAGATGCGTTTGATGCGCGCGATGTGAAGACCAATCTCGGCCCGCGCTTAGCACCGCCACTGCCACCAGCCCCGCCTGCTGCAAAGTCCTGATGCGGATCATTCTATTCCGCGATTCTCCAGAGCCTATTGAGCCTTGGCAGCCAGAGCCCGAGCGGGTTGTGGTGGCTGGGGCCAAAGGCGGCACGCAAAACTTGTATGAAAGTGGCGATGGGCGGGTCTATGCAGGCGTCTGGCACGCGACGCGCGGCGCTTGGCGGGTCATCTATGACGAGATGGAATATTGCCAGATCACCAAGGGTCGCGCGCGACTCACCTCGTCAGCAGGCGAGGTCATTGAAGTTCAAACCGGAGACGGCTTTGTCATTCCAAACGGATTTGAAGGTGTGTGGGAGGTGCTTGAAGATATGGAAAAGCACTATGTGATCGTGTTGCCGCCGCAGGTTAAGCCGGGATATTTGTTTCGATTTGCCTGAACATGGTTTTGGCGACTTTTAGGTCCCCAAAACCATGTTCAGATAGAAATCTCGTATAAAGAAACAGGGGCCTAGGGCTTCACTGCCTCTGCATAAAGCTTGGACACTTGGTTCCAATTGATCACGCTCCACCATGCATCCACATAGTCGGCGCGTTTGTTTTGATACTTCAGATAATAAGCATGTTCCCACACGTCATTGCCAAGGATCGGCTTGCCGCGGAAATCGCCAATATCCATCAAGGGATTATCCTGATTGGGGGTAGAGCCGACGGCCAGTTTGCCGTCTGGCTTGACGATCAGCCAGGACCAACCCGAGCCAAAGCGACCCATTGAGGTGGCCCGGAATTGGGTCTTAAAGGCATCAAGGGAGCCAAAGTCGCGATTGATTGCGGCCATCAGTTCGGGTGACGGCGCACCTCCGGTGCCCGAGGGGGCCATAATCTTCCAGTAGAAGCTGTGGTTCCAATGCCCGCCGGCATTATTGCGGATGGCGGCCGGGGCGGTCGAGGCGTTGGCCAACAGCGCTTCAAGGCTCTTCCCCGCATAGGCAGGATTCGCGGCGATGGCGGCGTTCAGGCCCGCGACTTGCGCCCCATGGTGGCGCTCAAAATGGATCCGCATGGTCGCTTCATCGACGATTGGCTCCAGCGCGCCATAGGCATAGGGCAGGGGCACTTGCGTGAAGGCGGGTGCGGCTGGTGCCGCGGCGACGGCAGGTGCTGTTGGTGACGCGGGGACAGTTGGGGTCTGGGCGAATGCGGCGGAAGACAACAGCGTCAGGGCGGAAAGGGTTAGGGCTAGGCGCATGAATTCTACTTTCGTAAAGACGTGGCAGGAACATGGTCTGCGGCGTGGCAAGAAACAAGTCTGAACATGCTGAC